>JAZUQD010000095.1:0-2348 GCA_045605505.1 Pradoshia sp. | reverse complement strand
GACGTAACAAATACCGGAAATAAAGCTTTGACTGACGTTAATGTGGTTGATGAAATGGTTGGTCTTGATGAAGTTATCAACCAGCTTGATGTAAATGAAACACAAACCTTTACAGTCACACACGTGGCTACTGCGGAAGACGTTGGTGAATTAACGAACGTCGCTGTGGCCAAGGTAGTTGTAGATGGTAAGGAACTGGTTGAGGAAGGTTCTGCGACCGTGAAAGTATCTAAACAAGATGCTCCAGTTGTGGCACCAGAAGAGAAACCAACTATGTTTGACACAGTCGTTCAAGGTGTGAATAAATTTATTGAAAATCCTAAGACTGGCCAAACTACATTAAACATTCTTTTAGTTTTAGCTATATTCCTGATTGCTGGAAGCGGCTTGTATGTTTGGAAAAGAAAACAGTAAGCGTTTTTCAGAGTAAGTGAATAGTAGTTTAATAGAAAACCAGCTTGAGTCTGACTCAAGCTGGTTTTTTGTTAATAGAAATAAGGCTATAAATTGGATATATAGCCATTTTGCAGCATAGGTCTTTTCTCTTTTCACGTTGGAAATGTCTTAAAGGCAGAGGGTCATATAGGCCCTCTTTTTGATAGGATTGTTTCATTTTAGAAGAATACGTTTATAGATGTAAGATGGGTACAGCGAGGTTTAGTGTGTATTAAGACTTCCCAAATCAGACTTAAATTCTTCATACAGCTGATTTTGGCCCAAAGATTTAGCGAGACTCATGAGATCTAGATAGTCGTCTGCGGTCAGAGCTGTCTCGTCTAAACTGTGTAGATAATCATAGCGGAATGTTCTTTTTCTTAGATGATAAATAGGTTCTTTAAAATAGACAGTGGCTGTTTGTTTAGTGTTATCGACTTGGGCAATGACTCCCTCTATCTTTTCACCTTTTTCAATAATAAATACCGGTTTCCCCACTTTGAATGCTCTCATTTTTAAACATCCTTTATTATTGATTTTTTATCCTTCTTAATACAGTATATATACCCTTTGGCGTAAAGTAGTACTCTATTTAAGGGATTTAAAAGAAAATAATAGAATATGACTAGGAAGAATATACAGACTGATAGATTTGGCTCATCTTTATTACATGATGAAATAAGCTAATCTACCAACTTAATGAATGACTCCCATCCATTTAAGGGTATAGGCAATAGATAGTTAAGAATGACTGGGAGGAAAACATATGAAGTGGAAGGGCAGAAGAGCTAGTGATAATGTGGAAGACCGCAGAGGAATGAAGAGTAAAGGCGTAATAGGCGGTGGAATTGGTGGAATCATTATTCTGCTGGTGATTACACTACTAGGTGGAAATCCGACAGAACTATTGAATCAATTGGGAGGATCGTCAGCGACTAATACGACCAACACAGAGTATGTTGGAACACAGGAAGAAGAGGAATTAGCGGAATTTGTATCAGTCGTTTTAGCAGATACGGAAGAGGTTTGGACGAAGCTTTTTAAAGAAGAGGGATTGGTTTATGAAGAACCTACTCTCGTTATTTATAATGATAGTGTTCAGTCGGCCTGTGGGACAGCTGGTTCCTCGGTTGGACCATTCTATTGTCCGGGGGATCATAAGCTTTATATAGATTTAAGTTTCTATGATGAGTTGAAAAGAGAGTTTCAAGCACCGGGTGACTTTGCAATGGCCTATGTCGTTGCCCATGAAGTGGGTCACCATGTCCAAACCTTATTGGAAACGGATAAAAATCAACAGCGTGCCAATTCTAATGATTATTCGGTACGCTTTGAATTACAGGCTGATTATTTAGCCGGTGTATGGGCTCACCATGCAAAGAGTATGGATTTGCTGGAAGAGGGTGACCTGGAAGAGGCTATCACAGCTGCGAGTGCCGTTGGCGATGATACGATTCAAAAAAGAGCTCAAGGGTATGTGGTGCCGGAAAGTTTTACCCATGGTACATCTGAACAGCGAATGAGATGGTTTAAAAAAGGATTTAAATCAGGAAATTTAGAAGATGGAGACACGTTTAAGATAAATAATCCTTAAAGTTGAAAACCGCTTTGAAGAGCGGTTTTTTTATTTGTAAAAAATCAAGCAGTTTAACGAATCGAATTGTTACAGGTAAATCAATTAGGAGGATAAAAAATGAATACGGACCCAGATGGCTATTATTGGGAAGTGGCTTATGGAGAGATATGGAAGTTTGATGAGTCCAATATGTTGGTGATTGAATAGATTGAGGAAATAAGTAATATCCTTCTTTATTTTTTCCTTGATAGATAAATAATCTTACGTTGTGACGGTAGCCAAGAAACAGAAATCAGGCTAAGGGGGGATGATTTTAACTTTGCACAAAAAAAGCTAT
>JAZUQD010000094.1:0-5705 GCA_045605505.1 Pradoshia sp. | reverse complement strand
GGGATAACGCCGACTGGTCCAGCTATTCGTGAAGCAATTAAGTATTTTAATAAAGAGTCTTCTATAAGGAGAATAGTAGGCGACGATGAACAATACTTTGAAGAAACCATGTAGCTTTCCAATCGGATCAGTAATCAAAGGCAAATGGCAGCACAAAAATTACATTATTCGAAAAGAATTGGGATATGGAGCAAATGGGATTGTTTATCTAGCTGATTCTTCCCAGGGGAAAGTAGCAATCAAATTTAGTGATAATAGCGCTACAATTGCTGCAGAAGTAAATGTATTAAAATCATTTGCAAAGGTCCAGGGAATTTCCCTAGGACCTTATTTGATAGATGTAGATGATTGTATGGTGAATGGAAAAATGATCCCCTTTTTTGTAATGGAGTATATTTCGGGTGATTTATTTCTTCCATTTGTTGAAAAAAGGGGGACAGATTGGCTTGGTGTATTGGCGCTTCAACTTTTAAACGGTCTTGACGAAATGCATAAGCTTGGATGGGTTTTTGGTGATTTAAAACCAGAGAATTTAATTGTGCAATCGCCGGATTTCAGGGTCCGTTTTATAGATGTGGGCGGAACCACCCAATTAGGTCGAGCGATAAAAGAATACACAGAGTATTTTGATCGTGGCTATTGGGGTCTTGGAGGCAGAAAGGCGGAACCTTCATATGATTTATTTGCCTTAGCCATGATTATCATAAATGCAGCTTATCAAAAGCGATTTAATAAAAATGGAGAAGGAATTAAACAGTTAGGCGATTTAATAAAAAATAAGAAGGAACTTAGAGAGTTGGAACCTACTCTCCTAAAAGCTTTAAAAGGGCGCTATAATACGGCCGCTGAAATGAAGAAGGATATCATCAATTATCTACATGCCAAGCAATCGTCTGCCCGTACTGCTGTAAAAAAGAATGCTGCCTTTAACAATAGCAGGGTACAGATGAGAAGCAAAGCCAAAAATAAAAGCAGCATTTTTGAGACATTGTTTTTACTCGTTATTATAACGGTGCTGTATGCATTTTATCTGTTTGGCCAAGTCGTATAAGTTCACAATAAATACAAATAATAACCTTATCCTTTTCTTTTTTTTAGAAAGATAAGTTTTGGATTCCATTTGTAAGAATGGTACGATAATAATTAATCCAAAGCAATGTAGAAGGGGATTTATTATGTTTGAAGCAAAAGTAACGGCATATATCAATAAAAAGGGATTGATCAATCACAATGAGACGGTTTTGGTAGGTGTTTCCGGCGGACCGGATTCATTAGCATTGCTTGCTTATTTAAATAGTATTAAACAATCTTTTAATTTAAAACTTGTGGTTGCCCATGTAGACCATATGTTTAGAGGCGAAGAATCGTTAGGTGATTACTTATTTGTAGAAAAAATCTGTAGGGAATGGGGAATCCTGTTCGAGGGGAATCGTATGGATGTCCCTAAACATATTGAAAAAACAGGAAAAAATCCACAACAGGCATCTAGGGATTGTCGTTATACATTTTATAGGGATATAATGGAAAAGTATTCGGCGCAAAAATTGGCGCTCGCTCATCATAAAGATGACCAGGCAGAGTCTGTTTTAATGAACCTAGTTAGAGGTACATCTGGAATGGCTAGGGGTGGGATACCAGTAAAACGGTCCTTTGCTGACGGATGGATTGTGCGTCCTTTTCTGGCTGTTACGAGAGAAGAAATCCTGAATTATTGCAAAGAGATGAATTTAACACCACGTATCGACCCAAGTAATGAAAAAGATATTTATACCCGGAATAGATACCGCAAATACATATTACCGATAATAAAAAAGGAAAATAGTAAAGCGCTCGATCATATTCAACGGTTTAGTGAGGAATTGGAACAAGATGAGAGTTATTTGATGATGTTGGCTGAAAAAGAGTTTAAGTCGCTTGAGATGAATGGGGAAGAGGATATTTTAAAAGTTCGATTATCTTCACTTCAGAGGGTGCCAAAACCTTTACAAAGAAGGGTGATTCATCTAATATTAAACTATCTTTATCAAGTGAAACCTTATGTATTTTCATACGTACATATAGAGTGTATTCAATCTTTATTGACAGAATCTAACCCTTCTATTTCCATGCAATTACCTCATGGACTTCAAGTTACTAAAGCATATGATCAGTTGCTTTTCCATTTTGGAAGGTTGCCATCCATAACTATTTCAAAAGAAATCCTTTTACCAGGGAAAACGGATCTTCCGAATGGCTCCGTTATTGAAACAGTTTTGTTGGATGACTTGTCCGGAAAATGGAATGATTTATCAAAATACATATGTATTTTACCTTTCAATGAAGAGGAGTTACCATTGAGAGTTCGGAATAAGCGGGATGGAGATCGCTATCAGCCCCAAGGCTTTACAGGTCACAAGAAGCTGAAAAAACTTTTTCTCGAACATAAGGTACCTGTACATGAGCGGGAGAGTTGGCCGATTATTGTGAATAAGGATGATCAAATTGTTTGGATACCAGGTCTGCAAAAAATTAATATAGAAAAGACCCCGATACCAGCTATCATGATAAAGTATGTAGAATAATGCTCTTCTAGGAGGACTACCGAATGACGATTCATAATGATATTGAGAAAATCTTGATTTCTGAAGAAGAAATTCAAGGGAAAATTAAAGAACTCGGGGCTTTGCTTACAGAGGAATACAAAGATCTTAACCCATTGGTTATTGGTGTATTAAAAGGGGCAATGCCTTTTATGACTGATTTACTGAAGCATGTAGACAGCTATTTGGAAATGGATTTTATGGATGTTTCCAGCTATGGCAATTCTATGGTCTCTTCAGGAGAAGTTAAAATTATTAAAGATTTAAATACATCTGTAGAAGGCAGAGATTTGCTGATCATTGAAGATATTATTGACAGCGGTCTTACACTTTCTTATTTAGTGGATTTATTTAAATACAGAAAGGCCAAATCCATTAAGCTTGTCACATTATTAGATAAGCCATCTGGAAGAAAAGCGGATATCAAGGCCGATTATGCATGCTTCAATGTACCGGATGAGTTCGTTGTCGGGTATGGGCTCGATTATATGGAGAAATACAGAAATATTCCATATATCGGTGTGTTGAAAAGAGAAGTTTACGAAACTGCCGAATAGGGATATAGATGATTAGTAACCGTTCTATTTCCTTAATAGACTGTGCTATGATCTTTATATAAAATATATAGGTAACCTGATTGTACTATATGTAGATACTAATACTTTATTTAGTTTTTTGGGAGGAGGTTAGGGATGAACCGTATTTTTAGAAATACCATATTCTATTTACTTATTTTTGTGGCGATTATCGGAGTTGTAAGTGTGTTTAACCAAAATTCCGAGCCAACTAAACATATTTCTAATAATGAGTTTATTGAGAGCCTTGAAAAAGGCGAGGTTAAATCCGCTGATTTGCAGGTGGAGCGCGGAGTTTATTCTGTTAAAGGTCAATTAAAAGGTGCTAAGGAAAATGAGTTTTATTTAACCTATATCCTTGCAGAACAGGCTGAAAAAGTTACTAACTTAATTGATGAACAAGATATAAAATCAACAGTTGCTCCAGCGAAAGAAACAAGTGTATGGGTAACATTCTTAACTTCTATTATTCCGTTTGTCATTATTTTGCTATTGTTCTTCTTCTTGATGAATAGTGCGCAAGGTGGCGGAAACAAAGTGATGAGCTTCGGTAAAAGTAAAGCTAAGCTCTACAGTGAAGAGAAGAAAAAAGTACGCTTCAAAGATGTTGCAGGTGCTGACGAGGAAAAACAAGAACTTGTCGAAGTTGTTGAGTTCTTGAAAGATCCGCGTAAATTTGCTGAATTAGGTGCCAGAATTCCAAAAGGGGTACTTTTAGTAGGACCTCCAGGGACAGGGAAAACCTTGCTAGCAAGAGCAGTTGCCGGTGAAGCAGGAGTGCCTTTCTTCTCAATCAGTGGTTCCGACTTTGTTGAAATGTTTGTAGGTGTGGGTGCATCTCGTGTACGTGATTTATTTGAAAATGCGAAAAAGAATGCACCATGTATTATCTTTATTGATGAGATTGACGCAGTTGGACGTCAACGTGGAGCCGGTCTTGGCGGTGGACACGATGAACGTGAGCAAACCTTGAACCAATTGCTTGTTGAAATGGATGGTTTCGGAGCAAATGAAGGTATTATTATCATTGCTGCTACAAACCGCCCAGATATACTTGATCCGGCTCTATTACGTCCAGGTCGTTTTGACCGACAAATTACGGTTGACCGCCCTGACTTACTTGGCCGTGAAGCAGTACTTCGTGTACATGCTCAAAATAAACCACTTGATGAAGATGTGGATCTTAAAGCAATTGCGATGAGAACTCCAGGTTTCTCAGGTGCCGATTTAGAAAATCTCTTGAATGAAGCTGCTCTGGTAGCTGCCAGACAAGATAAGAAAAAAGTAGATATGAGTGATATTGACGAAGCGACAGACCGTGTAATTGCTGGTCCTGCTAAAAAAAGCCGCGTCATATCCAAGAAAGAAAGAAATATTGTGGCCTTCCACGAATCGGGTCATACCGTTATTGGGCTGGTACTCGATGAAGCGGATATGGTTCATAAGGTTACAATTGTTCCACGTGGTCAGGCAGGCGGTTATGCGGTTATGCTTCCACGTGAAGATCGTTACTTCATGACTAAGCCTGAATTGTTTGATAAGATTACTGGATTATTGGGCGGACGTGTTGCTGAAGAAATCGTCTTCGGTGAAGTAAGTACAGGAGCTCATAATGACTTCCAACGTGCTACTAGCATTGCTCGTAAAATGGTAACGGAATATGGAATGAGTGATAAACTCGGACCAATGCAATTTGGTCAGCCTCAAGGAGGCCAAGTATTCTTGGGTCGCGATATTAATAGTGAGCAAAACTATTCTGATAAGATTGCTTATGAAATTGATACCGAAATCCAAAATATTATCAAAACATGCTATGAGCGTGCGAGAAATATTCTTACTGAAAACCGCGATAAGTTAGATTTAATCGCCAATACATTGCTTGAGATTGAAACATTAGACGCTGAACAAATTCGCCACTTGGCAGATCACGGAACATTGCCTGAACGCAAGAAATCAAGCGATGTTACAGTGAATGTATCAGCTAAAGAGGAAACACCATCTGAGGATTTATCCAAAGATAACACAATATCCGAGGGTAGAGTGGATAGTCAGACACCACCTACACCACCGGATATGGAAACAAACGATCCAAATAAATTGTAAGAACTCAGAGTGTCCCATCATATGAATGGGGCACTTTTTTTAAAGATAGGCTAGGGACGTGGTATATTTAGTCTTTGGTACTTGATTGAGCTGTTTTACCTTTTTGTTAATCCAGCTTCAGGGCCTAGCTGCTCGAGACATAAGGTAGCTGCTGCGGGAGAGAAAAAGCGCTCTCCCTACGCATCTCCTCTTATGCTTGTCGCTCCTGACCAGTCGTCTCAGCTTTTTAGTCAATCCGGCTTCAGGGCCTAGGAGCTCAGGACATAAGTAAAGCCACTGCGGGGGATGGAACTCCCCTTCGTGCCTTTATCTTATGCTCCTCGCTCCTGACCAAGGCCCTTCAGCTTTTTAATAATAAGGGGGAAACAATATGTTAGATATTCAGCAAATTAAAGAGATTATTCCGCATCGGTATCCGTTTTTGTTGGTTGATCAGATTTTGGAGGTT
>JAZUQD010000093.1:0-2062 GCA_045605505.1 Pradoshia sp. | reverse complement strand
TATCTCTTCCTTTTTAAGTAAGTTATTTTTAAACTTACGAAACACATTACTCCTCCTTTCTTACTATGTTTATCTTCCTTCCGCTAAACTCCCTCAATATACAAAGCGAAATCTCTCAATTTCTCCTGTTTTCATAGATTTACTTAGTCGTTTAATACCAAGGGTTATCTTCCTGATGGTTAAAACTATCTCATAAGGTTGAATTTGGGTGTTTACAGAAAAAAGACTCATAACCCACTAGCCAATCCTATACAAAAATTGGATAATGATTGTTCTATGATCGCACTAATGGATGTCCACATGTCTCATGGAGGTCTAACCTCCCATGTCTCACAGAGTCTTCGCTCTCAAATTCCTTCGTCCAACCTTTCCATGAGGTGGATGTCAGTTATACTGCCCCACAGGGTCCATGCCCGAAGTTTAGCGCTGTGACTGACTAATCCGTGCTTCAATTGTCCAATAACCGTTGATATTATGACGACTCTTCCATCCTATTTAAACAAGAGTTAGGCGACTGCTTCTGCTTCTTGATACCTTGTCATGTGAGGGATATCCTTTAACATCTTTTCTTCCTGAAATTCAAATGGTTTTTTGCCGATGGCAAATAAGATCCGAATGAGTTTATTACACAAAGCAATGAGAGATTGCATCTTCTTCAAAGGGTTGTCAGGGCGTTGCGTAAAATAAACATGTAAGGCCTTAAAGGCTGAATTCTTCGCAACGAGTACCATACACACCCTAAACAATAAAGCTCGCAGTTTCTTTCTTCCACGTTTTGTAATCCTTGTTTGTCCTTTGTGCTTACCAGATGTATGTTCTTTTAGACTTAGACCAGCGAGTTTTATGATTTGCCTTGGATGAGAGTATTCATTTAAATCTCCGACTTCCGCAAAAAAGCCTGCGACGGTGTCTCTTCCAATTCCTTTAATCGCCAACATTTGTGGAACACCTGGTATCTGGTCTATGAGACCATCGATTTTGGTATCTAATTCTTCGAATTTAGATTGTAGAAATTCATATTTATCAATTAATGTTTTCAGTTCTAATTTCGCCATATCTGCACCTTGGCGAATGCCAATAGAAGTTTTGGCTGCTTGTTTAATAGCTAGAATCTTTTTCAGACCAATACTGCGTGTGACAGCCTTTCTTAAATGCATTAATAGCTCTTGATCAGTAAACTCTGCGAGTTCATGTGGCAATACATTCAACTTCAATAATTGTAAGGCTGCCTTACCTTCCCAGTTCTTAAATACCTTTAGGAATTCAGGGAAATAACGATCGATCCAATTATGAATTTGTCCTTGCACAACCTGTTGATCAACGATTAGGAGATCACGTAATTTCTTAGCCACTCGGAGCTCTGCATAAACTCCTTGTGGGATAATAGGTTCAGCGTATCGTCCATCCTTGACCAATTGTGCGATAACTTTAGCATCTTTCACATCATTCTTTGTTGGAGAGTTATCATCTAACTCTTTAGTTTTTTTCACGTGCAGTCGATTCACTGCCACAAACTTAATGCCTTTTTCCTTCAGAATATGAGCTAAATTAAACCAATAATGCCCTGTCGGTTCCATTCCAACAACGACCTGATGCATATCCTGTTTCTGTTTAAGCTGATAGATCCAATCAAGAAAATGAGTAAATCCCTCTTTTGTATTTTCAAAATAACAAGGTGATCCAAACTCAATTCCTCTAAAATCTTGAGCCCTGGCAACATGTTTGAATTTCGCAATATCCACACCGATAATAAGCGTTTCAGGGGTGATTTGAGCAATCTTCTTATTTTGGTTATAATTCATGATGGACCTCCTGATTTAAATGATTTGTCCTTTTAGCTGGCCAGCCATTTAGGACACTTTCATCATATCAAGGGGTCTTTTTATGCTCAAATCTCATTTTCATTTATTACAGGAATGCTGCCCCGTTTCTACCATAAAAAGGAGTACAACATAAAAGTTCGTTAATCTTTCCAAGGAATTATGCACTCTTAATTAAACAATTAATTAATACAACTCCACCTTAAAAAGCAATAGCTCCGTATTAACCCCACCACATAGCA
>JAZUQD010000092.1:0-1569 GCA_045605505.1 Pradoshia sp. | reverse complement strand
GGCAAAACCCGAATAGACTTCTTCTACTGTACAGCACCTTTGTACAAAAAAATAACCAGGGCAGAAGTAATTTCAGACGATTACACTACCCCTGTCCGCAATCCGCAGAAAATCTCCAATTTCTGGCACCCGTCGGACCACAGGCCAATACTGGTGGAGATTGAGTTGTAGTCTGCAAGGCTGATTTTCTCAACTGAATGTTAGATGATACTCATAATGATTATATGACTAAAGGTTACCTGAGGGTATATGCAGATGGAATCTTAAGTCTTAACGCATCATAATCTCTACTGACTGGATATTGTAAATCGCATAATATCAGTATTCTACATATGGAATATATTGATATGGAATGTGTATAAATAGTTTTAATACACTGATATATAGAGTTATACGATGGTAGACAAATCTTTGGTATATTATACTTTATATGACTACCTTTACATAAAGATCAATAATAATAATTATGCGAAGATATCTGGTAGTTCTATTTACATTGATTTCATTCTTCAGCTGTTCAAAGCACAATAGTGATGTATCCATTATATTGGATAAGGCTGAAAATTATATAGAAGAGCACCCTGACAGTTAACTTATTCGTAGCAAGTTGGGAATTCAATCAGCAAATATTGGTACTTATTTATTGAATAAGATGAATGAATTACGTTAAGTTCATTAAAATTTTTAACTTAACTCTTCATCACCATAACTTCCTCAGCTATGGAAGCTTTGTTTATTCATCCCGCAGATATAGAACCGGATTTTTAATTGCAGCACTCCTCGCTTGAAGATAAACGGACAGGAAAGCAATACCGGCAACAATAATAATAGCCAATATATAAACCCAATATGTGGAGTTCAGGCGATAGGGATAGCTCAGGATAATGGCATCGTTTATTATAATTGAAAGGATGATACCGATGATACTTGAGGCTACCACTATTTTGAGGTATCTGTAGATGTGACGACGGATTTCTTCACCGCCCGTTGCCCCAAAAACCTTCCGGACAGCCGAATCTTTCCTATGTAATGAAATATAATAAGTGCTCATTGCAACCAAGCCAAGAACTGTCAACAAAAGGGCAAGCAATGCATAAATCACCACCATTGACAGTATTGCTTTCGTAGGAGATAATGATTTCTCGTAATAACTGTCTATATATCCGGCTGATTTTGGTAGTGCATAATCATACTTGGTGTCCGAAAAAGACTTCCTGAAAGTCTCCAGTATCTCTTCCCGATAAGAATCATGACGCCCCGCAGTATTGATTACCAATCGGTTGAATTCACCTGAATTTGATACTTTCAAAGCAGCCGGTATATCATTCTCTGCATTGATAACGAAATCTGATACAATACCCTTAACTTCGGCCCCAAACCTGCTCGCGAGATATCCATCATCAATACCGGATTTATCCTGTGAGGTAATATCTCTGGCACTATGGGTGAGCCACAAACCGTCAGAAACCTTTTTTCCGGGGTCCGTTACAAAACCAAAAGCATTAAAAGCATCTGCATCACAATGGATTACATAAAGGTCTGTTGATGCACCATCTTCAGACTTTAGCG
>JAZUQD010000091.1:0-1703 GCA_045605505.1 Pradoshia sp. | reverse complement strand
TATTATTGGATGCATTTAATCCACCGCATGATAAAGCCAGTCATCATGGGGGAACACGTCTGATTCGTTATGCATATGGAGAAGGATTGCAGTATGTGCCATTTGCTTTGCGTGCTGGTGCTTTGTGGCAGGAGCTTGCGGAAAAAACAGACAATACAATTTTCCACCAAACGGGTGTTATTAACGTGGGGGATAAAGAAGCACCGTTTGTCCAAAATGTAATTGCGAGTGCGCAAAAATTTAATCTGCCATTGGAAGTTTTTACAGCTGCTGAAGTAAATGAAAAGTGGCCAGGCCTACAGTTACCAGTAAACTTCCTCGGATGTTTTGAGCCAACTTCTGGCGTATTACAAATCGCAAATTGCATTGCTGCATACCGAGAATTAGCTGTAAAAGAAGGTGCTGAGATTCGTACCAATAGTCGAGTTATACAAATAGATGCACAATCGGATAAGGTGACGATTCAGGATTCAAATGGTACTACATTTACAGCGGATTCCGTTGTTCTTTCCGTTGGGGCATGGGCAGGAGATTTATTAAAACAGTTAAATCTTAATTTGCTATTAAATCCGATTCGAAAAACATTTGCTTGGTATGATGCCGACGAAGCGTTATATAGCGATCATCATTTTCCGGGGTTTGCTTTTCAGTTAGGAGAAGCAAGCTATTACGGCTTCCCTAGTATTGAGGGCTCAGGATTAAAAGTAGGCCGGCATGATGGCGGAGTTCCTGTAGATCCAGATTCAGAAAAACGACCATTTGGTGATATCCCAGAAGATGTGGATGATTTAACCCAGTTCCTTAGTACATATATGCCTTCTGTTGGGTCATTAAAGAATGGAAAAACGTGCATGTACACCATGACACCGGATGAAGATTTTATCATTGATTTACATCCAGACTATAAAAATATTGGTATTGCTGCAGGATTCTCTGGTCATGGATTCAAATTCGCCAGTGCGGTTGGTGAAGTATTGAGTGATCTCATTACGAAAGGTTCTACAGAATTAGATATGACACCTTTTTCGATTAAACGCTTTACCAAGTAAACAACCCCTTTATGCTTTGCTCACGGTATTTTAATTGTATGGCCTCTTACACTATCATTTTAAAAAGTATATAGAAAATGGCTAGATTCATAATCCATGTACTAAACCATATCAAAAACAGAAGAAGGTATTTTCCTCCTTCTGTTCTTGATATACAAAGTGTCATCCGATTAAAATTTGATATAGAGATAGGATCATCCTCTTCTCCCTCTCTATCTTAATCATCTACATTAATAGCTTCATTAAATTACCTAAGAAAATACCCACTATACCGAAATCCGTATCGCCAAATGTTGTACCTTCATAACCTAAGTCCCCTAACACTGGTAATAATAAGGCCGGTAAGAAGCTGATCAGAATACCATTAACAAATGCACCTAACATGGCCCCTCTTCTGCCACCCGTTGCGTTACCGAATACACCGGCTGTAGCTCCACAGAAGAAGTGTGGAACCAGACCAGGAACGATTACTGTCAAGCCCAATAACGGAAGTAAAATCATACTTAGAATACCTCCGAGAAAGCTAAAGATAAACCCAATTATGACCGCATTTGGAGCGAAAGGAAATACAACTGGTACATCTAATGCCGGTTTTGCATTAGGAACTACTCGATCCGCTACCCCTTTAAAAGCTGGAACAATTTCTGCTAATAA
>JAZUQD010000090.1:0-2619 GCA_045605505.1 Pradoshia sp. | reverse complement strand
GAAGAGGCCACACCCGTTCCCATTCCGAACACGGAAGTTAAGCTCTTCAGCGCCGATGGTAGTTGGGACGCGAGTCCCTGTGAGAGTAGGACGTTGCCGGGCAATCCAAACCAGTTCAGTTGATGAGCTGGTTTTTTTGTGCGCTTTTTAGATAAAGAGATAGACCCTACTCATTTATATCTGTTTATTAAAAAAGTGCGTAGTAGGTGAGCCAAAGGCGAGTATAAGCCGTGGGTTTTCTTAGCTATCCCATGACTATAAAATAACTTTCTATGTTAGGGTAAAGGTGTATGAAAGGTATGAAAAAGACGAGGGAAAGTGTCTAACCTATATCTATGTCATACCTATGAAGCATCTAGCCTGTACATGATAGGTGTTAGATGTATGAAGGAGAAGTATACAAGAACATCAATTCTACATCGGCGCTGATAAAGGGTTGAAGGGTATACACCTTCGCCATCTATGCCCTTGATACGCCTTGAATCACTCCATTTTTTTATGTAATAATCTTCAAGGGCAGGTATGAGTAACTTTATATGTTGGCCATTTAGAAAGACATACAACGAAATCTTATTATGGGCATACAATAGTATATAAATTGGAAATTTTGTATACAATTGGTGACGGATGGCGATACTAAGGGGTATGGAGGTGTAGTAAATGGCCAACTGTGAAAGTGAAATCAATCATTCCTCGTATGAAGAATGTGCAATTTGTGAATGCCGTAAACAAGAAGGAATACATCTTTACAATATTTATATATGTACTGAATGTGAAGCTGCATTGGTTCGTACAGAAACAAATGATCCTATTTATAGAAAGCATATAGAAAAATTGAGAAAGATGAATATTACTGGTACATACTCATAGATCTCATAAACCTATAACTTGAATCCAGTTATACATCATCCTTATAATAGAAGCACCTGGCCCCTTCAGTTGGAAGGAGCCTTTTTATTGGATTGATACAATTGAAGGATGAGGTGCAGGAGTGGGAAAGAAATCGATAAAAGTGCCTATATTAGATATGCTCAAGGGCCATCAAAAGAAGAGACCTATATCCATGCATGTCCCAGGACATAAAAACGGTATAATTCATCATGAGGAAGCACCTCAGAGCTTTAGTTCGGTAATGGCCTGGGATTTGACTGAACTATCTGGACTCGATGATCTGCATCAGCCTGAAGAAGGGATTAAAGAAGCAGAGGCGTTATTAACGAAGTTTTACCAGACGGAAAAAAGCTATTTCCTTGTGAACGGCTCCACTGTCGGTAATCTTGCAATGATATTGGCGACTATACAGGCCGGAGATAAAGTTATTGTTCAAAGAAATTGCCATAAGTCTGTGATGAATGGGTTGAAATTAGCTAAAGCCAATCCAGTATTTTTAGCGCCGGAAATCGATTGCGGTTCTGGTATTTCAATGGGTGTTTCATATGAAACATTTTCTAATAGTTTGAATGAACATCCAGAAGCAAAGGCTCTTATTGTTACGTATCCAAATTACTATGGCTTAGGTACTGATCTATCACCTATCATTAGGGAAGCCCATAAGAAGGGACTCCTCGTTTTAGTGGATGAGGCACATGGCGCCCACTTTGCTGCTGGGCTTCCTTTTCCATCCTCTGCTATAAGTATGGGAGCAGATATCATTGTCCAATCCGCACATAAAACACTACCGGCTTTGACTATGGGCTCCTATTTACATATAAATAGTAATTCGATAAGCCAGGAACATGTGGAGGAATATTTAGGAATGCTGCAATCCAGCAGTCCATCCTATCCTATTATGCTCTCTCTTGATTTGGCTAGAGCTTATCTCGAGGGCTATTCAGATAAGGATAAAAAACATCTAATGGAACAGCTTGGACAATTTAAAGACTATTTATCCCGACATGAGGAACTAGGAATCCTCGAGCCCAAAGATAGTGATATTTATGATCCTTTGAAGCTTATTCTCTACCATAAGAATGGATTGTCTGGTTTCAATTTGCAGAAATTACTGGAGGGGGCAGGGATATTTTCGGAACTTGCTGATGAACAGTACGTCTTGTTTATTCTGCCTTTATTGAAGAGTAATCAATCTTATCCTTTTAATGAAATCATACAAAGGCTAGAAAAGATTAATTGGATTATTGAAGGACAAGTTCAAACAAGATCAGATATTGAGACCTGGAAAACACCTGAAGAAGATAAGGAAAGTGTATTGGCTATATCTTATGAAGAGATGGACAAAACTTCACAAAAGCGAATATCTTTATTAGATGCTTATGGTGAGATTTCAGCAGAAACGATAACGCCATATCCTCCTGGTATCCCGCTCATTCAAAGAGGAGAAACTATCACAAATGAAATGGTACAGAAGTGTTTATCTCTGGTGAATAAAGGAGCTAAAATTCAAGGAGGAGTATATTTAAACCAATACCACATACAAGTCTTTGAATAAGCGACATATGATATACTATCTAGTAGTTTGATTATTGGAGGTTACTACCTTGAAACGTGGAGTTTTTATAACGGTGGAGGGTCCTGAAGGGGCCGGAAAAACGACCGTGCTAACAAAAGTGGGAGAGCAGCTTAAAGCGGAAGGCTACTCAATAATACTGACAAGAGAACCTG
>JAZUQD010000089.1:0-7394 GCA_045605505.1 Pradoshia sp. | reverse complement strand
CATCAATATTGGCAATCGCTGACCAGCTTGCCGGGTCACCACTGTCTTCCCACAGTGCTTCACTTGCTGCCATTTTCATAGGCTGTGAGGACATTAAATGTTGTGCCTGCCAGTGACCAGTAAAGGCAATTCCAAGTCCTGAGATCATCGCTACAATCATAGCAATCGTAAATGATTTCTTAAATACTTCCAGGTCTTGTTTTTTCAGTATTTTAAATGCACTGATACCACCGACTACGAATGCTCCTGTTGCAAAAGCGCCAAGAACCGTATGTGGAAACTCAACAAGCAGCTGAGGATTTGTGATAAAAGCACCGAAATCATTTAGTACAGCTTTTCCATTCTCCACCACAATCCCAACAGGTTCCTGCATAAAAGAATTCGCAGCAAGAATAAATAATGCAGATAAAATGGTACCTATTGATACAAGCCATATGGATAGTAAGTGAACCCATTTTGGCAATCGGTCACGCCCAAACATCCATACACCAATGAATGTGGATTCTAAAAAGAAAGCCAGTAAGGCTTCAATCGCTAATGGAACACCAAATACATCACCGACAAAGCGGGAGTAATCTGACCAGTTCATCCCAAATTGAAATTCTTGAATAATACCTGTAACTACTCCGACAGCAAATGAGATAAGGAAAATATGTCCCCAAAACTTTGCCATGTTCAGATAAATTTCTTTTTTCTTAAAAAAGTATAATGTTTCCATGATAGCAACTAAAAATACCAATCCGATGGAGAGCGGTACAAAGAAGAAGTGATAGATTGTAGTTGCTGCATATTGAAAACGAGCGAGATCCAATACTTCCATTTACCTGTTCACACCTTTCAAATCGTAATATATTGTTCATTCATTCACAAAGTTGATTAAAAAAAACCATTTATAAAAATTCTGTCATCTTTATTATACAAGCAACTAATTATTTCTGTGTGAATGAAGTGATGGGTTTTTAATAACTCTAATTACATAATAGGTTTATCCCTATGTACATGTTATTAATTAGTTGTTTTTATAATGACTATTTATAATAGTTATATTAGTACGTAGAATGGTAAATATCTATAATTAAACTAAAATTATTATAATTAATTAAAATTTATGAAACAATATTGTCACAAAGAAGGGTAGATCAATTGTCCTAAGTTTGCATATTAGTTGACAAAAAGAATAGCTTGATTTAAGAAAATCAAGCTGTAAACAGAGTTCAATATTTTATTAATTGGTAGCCTTTTAATTTACAGATATAATGCATGGCCTGATTAAACGTAGCAAATGTTTCATTTTTTATTTGGGTGCCCTGGCTTACAATTTGGCGAACAAGAGTAGTGGAAAGTCCTGTATAAATGACTTCTGTACCTAATAGAACAAGAGATTGAGAGATGATTTCCAATTCCATTACGATATATCCTTCATCTAATGAAGTCATGCCAGTAAAATCAATAACCATAAATGAAGCTTGTTTATCCGAGCTTTCTTCTAAAGCCTTCTCTTTAATCTTCTGGAGACGATCCTCAGATATAGATCCAGTAATAGGCATTAATAGTACATCATCAAGGATGGTTTTAATGATTGGGGCGTACATTTCTTCCATCATCGATTGCCCTTTGTTCAATTCTTCTTCATAATCTGTTACATCCTTCCAAGTAAGCATATACCCGGTTGAACCATCGTTGAATGAAAAGGGGTTTACAACAATGCTGGCAGTATATGTATTAAATAATATGATTCTGCTCGTATAAGGGAACGGTCCATTAGCGAGTATTGTCCGTTGGCGGCTTCCATTTGATCGATGAAAGTCGGATATGTTTTTTCCGATAAAATCCTCTACACTCAATAGACCGGTAAAAGGGCTTAGGCGCTGTATTAATTGTTCGGCATAACGGTTAATAAATACGATCGTAAAGGTATTGTCACAGATAAATATATTTTCTCCAACTGCATTTAATAATTGGCCGGTCTCTTCTGATTGGAAATATTTCATATTTTTGCTCCTTACTTTTCTCAGATGCTCTCTTACCTATTATACGGAATAACTTTCCATAGATAAAAGTTTTACTGCTTATATTTAAGAAGGAAAAATTATTATGTTAGATTGTGAAAGAAAAGGAGTGAAAAAAACATACGGGTGACATTACTATTATTAATGAAAAAAGATATCCATTTGGTAATAAAAGTTGTATACTGAAAATTGTGAAAAGATAGGAGGTTTTTGAATGAATTACTCTCTAACGTGGAATTTAGATACTATATTTCCAAACGGCTCTGAATCACGTGAATTGGCAGCAAAATTAGCCGAAATTAAAGAGTTATTACTTACATACAAAGAAACAGTAAAAGGGTGGCAGGCGCCTTCAGATATTAGTGGTACAGCAGAAATCGTCGATATTTTAAAACAAACAGAAGTACTTCAAAAAGCTATCTACCAAGTATCCGCTTTTCTTGAATGTGCTACTGCACAAAATGTTCATGATACAAAAGCAGATCAATTAAATGGAGATGTTTACACATTAATAAGTGAATTTGAAACTGTTTTTACTGGATTTACGATTAAGCTTGTCCAAATTAATGATTCCGTTTGGCAGGAAATCATCAAACACCCGCAAATCAGTGAAATTGCTTTCTATATTAATGAGCAAAGGGAGCACGGTAAGGAGCAATTATCCGAAGCCGAAGAGTCGCTCATTAATGCCTTGCGTGTAGATGGATATGTCGGTTGGAGTACCCATTATGATTCACTTGTTAAGATGATTGAAATTCCCTATACAAATGAAGATGGCGAGACAGTTCACTTGTCAGCTGGCCAAGCTTTTAACAAGATGCACGACGACCCAAATCCGACAGTCCGGGCTAAACTATTCGAGAAATGGGAAAAAGCATGGGGAGAGAAAGCCCCATTGTTTGCAGACACGATTAATCATTTAGGCGGTTTCCGTTTGGCTAATTATAAGGTACATGGTGTAGAAGATTTTATGAAAGAGCCATTGCAGTATAACCGTATGAAGAAAGAAACATTGGATGTAATGTGGGATGTCATTGCAAAAAATAAACAGCCATTTGTAGACTTCCTTAACCGTAAAGCAAAACTTTTAGGTAAAGATAAATTGAGCTGGGTAGATGTCGATGCACCGATTGTAACAACGGAGCCGATGCATTATACATTTGATGAGGGTGCAAAATTTATTATCGATAATTTTGCGAAATTCGGTGATGAACTGCCTAAATTCGCCCAGGAAGCATTTGAAAAATCATGGATTGAAGCCGAAGATCGTCCTGGCAAACGTCCAGGCGGATTTTGCACAAGCTTTCCTGAAACAAATGAATCACGCATCTTTATGACCTATTCAGGATCACCAAGCGGTGTGGCTACTCTTGCTCACGAACTAGGGCATGCCTTCCACAGCCATGTTTTAAATGACAAGCCATTCTTTAATACAGATTATGCGATGAATGTAGCAGAAACAGCATCTACATTTGCAGAACAAATTTGTTCAGATGCCAGTGTGCGTGCTGCAGAATCTGATGCAGAAAAAATCACCTTGCTTGATAACAAAATCCTAAATGCGATTGCTATGTTTATGAATATTCATGCCCGCTTTATTTTCGAGAAAAATTATTATGCAGAACGTAAAAACGGATTGGTATCTGTTGAGCGTTTGAACGAAATGATGGAATCTGCCCAAAAAGAAGCATATAAGGATTCTTTAAGTGAATATCATCCAACATTTTGGGCAAGTAAATTGCATTTCTATATAGCAGAAGTGCCATTTTATAACTTCCCATATACGTTTGGATATTTATTTAGCTTAGGAATTTATCATTTATCATTAAAAGAAGGGAAATCCTTCGAGAAGAAATACATTGCCTTATTGCAGGATACTGCTGCTATGACAACAGAAGAGTTGGCAATGAAACACTTAGGTGTAGATCTGACTAAGCCGGACTTCTGGCAGGCTGGTGTGGATCTTGCAATTGCTGATGTAAATGAGTTCCTTGAGTTGACAAAATAAAAAAACTTTTTCATGGTATTGCCATCCAAAGTGGGATGGCAATGTTTTTTTATATTTAATGATCAATTAAACAGATAAAGAGTAAAATATGATATAGATTGTAGAAAAGGGGAATGAAGGCTAGATGGTCATACGTACATCAAGAATAGAGGATTATGAACAATTAATAGAGCTGGAACACTTAATTTGGAATTATAGTAACACACCGCTGCCGATGGTATGGGAGTCAGTGGCCGATTACGCTGGTCATTTTCCACCGGGAAGCCAGTTTGTCGCAATCGAGGACAGGAGGGTGGCTGGCTATATGTCTGTTAAATATCCGACTCCATTAGAGAGTAATCGCCATGTATGGGAAATGGCAATTGGTGTTCATCCGGACTTTCAGGGGAAGGGAATTGGAAGTGAATTACTGAATTTTTTGGATGATGAGGGTAGGAAGCATGGGATCCGAAAAATTTCTTTAAGAGTATTATCCACGAATACACCGGCTATTTCTTTCTATAAAAAGAATGGATATATAGAGCAAGGTATATTAAAGGGAGAATTTTATCTGAATGGTCAGTATGTGGATGATTTATTAATGTATAAAGAATTGGTTGATTAAAAGGAGAAAAGGATGTCTGTGGTTAAAATTGAGCCTGGAACCGAAGGAGATCAAGTGTTTATTCGAGAACATTTAATTGAATATAATCGACAAAAATTGCCGGAGCATAGTGATACACCGTATGGGGAAGTCATTTATGTGGCAAAGGATGATACCGGTCGTATGCAAGGCGGAATCACAGCGCACTATCATTGGGGAAGGATGCAGATTGATTTTCTATGGATTGACGACCAAATTAGGCAAAAAGGAATAGGGAAAGAGCTACTAGCAAGAGTTGAAAACGATGCAATAGAAAAAAGATGTACTCTTCTAATCTTCGATCTTTCAAGCGCCAGATTTCTATAAAAGATGTGGTTTTTCTGTATTTGGAGTGATTGAAAATCACCCAACTGGACATCATCAATATTTTTTACAAAAAAGAATTGGTGAGGGTAAGGTAACTTAGTGATTTCTTAGTTCGAACTCAATAGGACTATTAAATGGCAGTGGATGCAGGTATAGTCTGCTGTTTTATATGGAACAGATCAGAAGAGATGGACTAATAGAGCCATTCAGTAGAGAAATTCAATAGAATAGCTCTACATTTTTGATTTAGTTCGTAGCAAATTTCACTCCTAATTATTGCACCAGTTGTAAATCACTCATTTCACACCATTGTTCGGAAATCTTGCCATTCTCGATTCGAAATATAATGATTCCTGTTTCCTTAACCCGTTGATTTTGAGAAGGGATATCCAGTAAGCCACCCTTATATATACTATGACCAGTGTAGCGTGTAACGATTTTATCACCTTCTTCAATCGTGTCATGAATGCTCCATTCGCGCTCAATAAAAGAGCTGCAATACCAGGATAACCAATTTATAAAATGTTTGATACCAACATATCCCTCGTCATTTCCTTAAGAATGAGTAACCATATCCTCTGATGCAATATCTTTCAAAATATCTGTATTTCCTTTCGTAAACACTTCCTGAAACCATATTTCAACAATTTCTTTTTTATCAGAGCATTGCAAAACGAACACCTCCCTTTATGTACCTATCCTTATTCAATATTCTCTAAAGAAATCCTGCGTTTCCTTCTAAAAAAACGCTGTAATATTGGGATTTTAGATAAATTGCTCACCTTTATGCTTGATTACGATTTTCCTTTAATACGGCTTGTTGACTGGCATTTAATTAATCATACATGTATCGGATGAACTGGATAATAATACCGGTATGAATAGAAAACCGAGGATATTAAAATAGTAAGTTGAGTATTAAGGGTAGAGGGTGAGGTTAATGATTAGCAATAAATTAGGATTCGGAAGGAAGTTCCGAATTGGCATAATCCTAATTATGGTGGTAATCATACTCGTTTCGGTACTTACCGTTAAGAGTCTAAATAGTTCGCGCGAGGAACTATTAGAAATTGTAGAAAATCGATATAAAAAAGTAAATTACACGTATGAAATAGAAAAGAACGTCATTTCATCAAAAATGTTAGTTGGGATGATTGCGAATGATCTATCAGGAGCAAAATCAGCTACCATACAAGATAAACTTGCTGAAAATCATGTCAAGATTGAAGAACATTTTGCAAAAATCCATAATATGACACTGAGTAAGGAAGCTAGGGAAATATTAATGGATTGCGCATCTCTATATCGAATATACAAAGAAAACGAACGAATTATCATAATGGAACTAATACAAGACATTGAGTATGCTGGTAATAATTGGATGAAAATGGAGGAATCAAGTTCTAAGCTAAAGGAGATAATAGAAGAGTTTATTAACTATCAAGAGGAGATGATAGAGGGCGCATTTAACAGGGCAAATGAAAAGTACGATCAAATGTACCATATTGTTTACGTGTTAATGACGACTTCCTGTGGGTTAATTGCGTTAATTGGATACTGGGTTATTCGTTCAACGACAAAGGATTTAAAAAAAATAACGAATGTATTGAAAGAAATTAATCTAAACGACCCTTCGACTTTGCACCGGCTAGAAGTGAAAACAGATGATGAAATAGGATTGATTGCTGAAGCCTTTAACAATATGTCCATGTCTTTAGAAAACTACGATAAAAATGAAAAAGCATATTTGAATGATATCAAGATACAGAACTGGGTACTATCAAAAATTAATGAAGTAGCAAG
This sequence comes from Pradoshia sp., assembly GCA_045605505.1. Classification (GTDB taxonomy): domain Bacteria; phylum Bacillota; class Bacilli; order Bacillales; family Pradoshiaceae; genus Pradoshia. The sequence goes on along the minus strand of JAZUQD010000089.1, from coordinate 625 downwards.
CTTGACTCAAAGTACCTTTGATATAAATGAATTTGCAGAACGTCTTCAAGGTAAGCTGTCTCCATTAGTAGGTGCTTCGATTGGAGCGCTTTATTTAAGGATTCGGCCTGATGAAACATGTTTTTATCGTGCAGCATCCTATGGTGGCGGTGGAAAAGATCGAATTAAGTTAGGTGAGGGGATCGTTGGGCAGGCGGCTGTTGATCAACAAATAGTCCTCTTAGAAGATATTCCAGAAGATTACCAACTACTTTCAACCGGTTTGGGTGACGTGAAACCAAAATCGATTTTGATTGCTCCGATCATTTATGAAAATAACACGATTGGTGTCCTTGAATTCGCAAGTATAACAGGTTTTACGGATGTACAGTATCAAGCCATTCAGCAAGTGAATGAATCACTTGGTTTGGCCATACACAGTGTTTTAAATAGAATGGAAATTGAATGCTTGCTAAATGAGTCAAAGGCCATGACTGAAGAATTACAGGTTCAGACGGAAGAGCTTCATTCCCAGTCTGAAGAATTAATGACAATTAATGAACTTCTGGAAGAACGTGAGCAAGAAGCTTTGCAAAAGACGAAGGAACTTGAACAATCTCAGGAAGAATTAAAAATAAAAAATGAA
>JAZUQD010000088.1:0-3236 GCA_045605505.1 Pradoshia sp. | reverse complement strand
GGATTTTATTTGACCTAAATATTGTAGGGGTATATTATTAATACAAATTATAATCTGTATGAAACAGAAAATTGATTAGAAACCAATCGAAGTTGGTGTAAACGATAAAGCAGTTTACACATTTTTATAAACTGCCCTGTCGTTTGCACCAATTTCGATTTTTCTATAGTGAACAAAGTCGCGTCCGGATAGCCGATATGTATGGAGTTTCAATCTCTGTACCTTACGGAAATGAGAAGTCTATACTATTGGAATCGGAGGTGATTATTCAAAATCAAGACATGACAAATAAACCTCATTTCTGAGGCTTTTGAAAAAGTATGAATTATAGTATTTAAATCCGAAGCGGTATTCTTTTATGTGGTCTGCCAAGATGACCGCCACAGCATTTACAAACAGTAACTTTAATACCATAAAGGGTTTCAAGTATCTGGGATGTTTCTATATCTTTTAATCGGGATAGATACTGCTTACAACCAAGCAGATTCCGGCACAAGGTCAGATTCTTAGTCTTGCTTCGAGTACTGAGTAATCCATAGTGGCGGATTCTCACGAAACGCTTTGGTGGTACATGCATAAGAAATCTTCGGATAAATTCAACTCCGGGAATGGTGTATTCTTTCCACTTACCTTCTTCACGGTAATCTTTTACAGAGTAAGTAACGGTATCTTCATTCATGCGGATGATTCTATGATTGCTGATGGCAATTCTGTGGGTGTATTTGCCGAGGTAATTAATGACGGACTGTGCACCGTTAAAGGTTTTCTTACAGTGTGGAACCCAGTCTTTTTCATAGCAGATATTCAGCAACTCTTTAAATGTATAGTGATTACGATATTTCTCACTACTTCCGTGGAATTGTAGTTTTTGCTCTTCCCAAAGAGTCTTTAATTCATCCAGATATTTACCTTGGAATAGTTTCGATAAAACCTTTATTGGAAGAAAGAATTCTTCTCCATTATCACGCCATTGATTTTTAGCAGTCAGACCTCCACCAAGAAGAATGACATGAATATGGGGATGATAATTCATTTCGGAACCCCAAGTGTGTAATACACAAATATATCCAACTCTTGCACCAAGATACTTTGTGTCTGCAGTTAACTCATCAATTGTTGCTGAGACAGAATGATACAGAGCATCATATAAAAGCTGTTGGTTACTGTAGATTAATGGATTTAGTTCTTGAGGTACAGTAAACACTACATGGAAGTAAGGAGCTTCCAAAACATCTTCACGGCGTTTATCCATCCATCTCTCTTTTGGGAGGGCCTGACACATAGGACAGCATCTGTTGCGACAGGAATTATAATGAATCTGTGGATGTCCACAGTCTTCACAGACGCTGATGTTAGCACCATAGGCGCCAGTCTTGCAATTGATAATACAGTTGGCAACTTTCATCTGTACCGGAGATGGCGAGTATTTATCCAGATAATCAGGATAAAAACGATGAAAGATATCTTGTACAGTAGGTTTGTCTGACATGACTAATCCTCCTGTACATCAAAAGGACTGCGAATACCAAGCAGCGTTTTGTTGCTTACATGAAGATAAATCTCCGTAGATTTAGGATCAAGGTGTCCTAATAACGCCTGAATGTATTTGATGTCACACCCGGATTCTAAAAGATGGCTGGCAAAACTGTGACGAAAAGCATGGGATGTTACATGCTTTGTAATCCCGGCTCTTTTAGCACTTCTTTTTAACACTTGATTTACAGCAGAAATATCCAGATATTCTCCAGTTGTTTGACTAGGAAATAAAATATTTCGAGGTCTACCGCACTGATACCAGTATTCAGTGAGAATATCAAGCGTTCTGTCAGCAAGAATTGTATATCGATCCATTCGACTCTTTGTGTTTTTGATATGAATAGAATGATTGCTTCTTGAAATATCGTCATAGTGTAAATGTGTTGCTTCAGATACTCGAAGACCACCAGAATACATAACAGCAAAAATAGCTTTATATTTTAGATTGGTAGTCGCATCAAGAAGAGCATCTATTTCATTTTTATTTAGGATGGTAGGAAGGCTACGGTCTCGTTTCATTCTTGGAATTTCATCCTCATCCCAGTTAAGCTTTAGAATTCTTTTATACATAAAACGTAAAGCACCATAGTAGTGGTTGTAGGTTTCAGGCATAATACCCGCCATTCGTTTTGCAGTTAGATAATTATCTGCATCTTCTATTGTGAGTTCTTGCCAAGGTTTGTTAGTAGCATTTAGAAATGGGCTAAGAGCATGGCAATACGCATTTGCCGTAGATTCCTTTAGATTTCTTTTACGTGCAGCGTTAGTTACTAATTCAAAAATATCTTCGTACATAAAATGACCTCCATGAAATAAAAGTAGTAAAAATAGTAACTACCTATCATGGAGGTGCATTTACAAAATAAAACTGCTTGTGAAAGCAGATATGGAATGGTATTATTTTCATAGGCAGTGGATATTTGACCTTTGTTGATTGTTATTTTGTGGTGATTTAACAATACTTCTTATGTAGGCAGATGTCTACTGCTTTTGAAAAGCAAAAACTGTGCCACAGCCTTGGCAGGCCATCGCGCAGCGATTTTGTTCAATTTGAATTTTACAGAGGGTTAATATATGAATTCCTTAAAGCATGAAATTTATATATAAATGTGAGAAATTTTTATTATATAACAGGGAATTTGTTTTATACCAGAGGAATGTTTGTGAAGTAAAACTGTGCAGATATTCCTCTGTTTTTTATTAAAGATATGGGATTAATTGACAATATATACTTTTCTTGTTATGATACAAATGTGTCAAATGAAACATTTGTATCTTTTATTATAGAGGGAATAGGAGAGGGTATACGACGTGGAACGTAGGAATATAACAAATGAGTTTTTAAAAGAGAGTATTGCAGATGCACTGCTGAAATTAATGGAAGAAAAACCAATGGAAAGTATTTCCATAACTGAAGTGATAGATCTTGCAGGAGTAGGACGTTCCACATATTATCGTAACTTTACATCAAAAGAGGATGTCCTTGCGTTTAAGCTGGGGCTTTTGGCAGTAAGGTGGATAAAAACAGAAGGGATTACCGAAGAAACGCCCAGTGAAGTGTTAATAAAAAAACTCTGTCAGAACCTTTATAACATAAGGTCTGTGCTTGAATTATGTAATCGGAATGGATTGATGCATATGATAGGAGATACTATTTATAAGTTAATGGGACCATCGAAAACAGATACTAAGATTGACCG
>JAZUQD010000087.1:0-1711 GCA_045605505.1 Pradoshia sp. | reverse complement strand
ACGGAAGAAGAGATCAATGAAAAAAATATTTATTTCCGTTCTACTCAAAAAGATAATCTAAAAGCAGCGTTAACTTCATTCAGTTTTCTAGCTATTATTCCTCTTATTGCAGCTGTGTACTCAAATATAGATGATTTCTTTGATGTGGAGAAATCCACTAAAACAGTCTATACGTACTTTATGGATCATTTAGAATTATTGATTCCATTAGCTGTGATTGCCCTCCTTCTTTCTTTTGGAATTGGCTATATCCAAACTGTTATAAAATATGGAGATTACGAAATAGCAGGCGATGACACGAGGATTTATATTTCTAAAGGAGTATTAAACAGAACGACATTTTCTATACAAAAAAGCAGGGTTCAGGCGATTACGATAAAACAGTCTTTAATCAAGCGCATATTGGGAATGGCCGAGGTTAAGGTGGTAAGTGCCGGTCAAACAGAGAGTAAGGAACAGGAAATTAGTTCGCTTTATCCTTTTTTACCTAAGCAGGAAGCGTATTTATTAACAAATAAATTATTACCAGATTATCATATTGAGGAAAAAATGATTCAGTTGCCTAAGAAGGTATTAGGCTTGAGGCTTATTCGCCCCTATTACTGGACCATCGCAGCTATAATCGGCCTCTTTACAGTTAAGAAAGAGTGGGTATGGTTGGCCGTCGGTGTGTTCACCATTGAGCTGATTCTTCGCATTCTTAATTATAAATTCACGAGCTATTTGCAGAATGAAACATTCATTCAAGTGCGAAATGGAGGGCTTGTTACAGAAACCTTTTTAACAAAGCGTAAGAATATCCAACAAGTTCAAATCAGATATTCATGGCTGCAACGTAAATTTGATGTTGCTACATTGGAATTTACCAATCGTTCGAAGCCGCTTGTCATTACTTCATTATCTGATGTCCCAGTAGAGGTCGTAGTGAAATTTCATCACTGGTATAAAAATAATAAATAGATAGATAATTTTGGAAAATAATTCTGCTTCGATTTTTCTTCTTACTCTCGTTGAGAGACTCGGTATTTCCATTTAGTTGTTCAATCATGAATTTTCCGATACCAAATCTTGTGATTGCATGGAAGCGTACAAAGCAAGAATGGACGAGTGGTTTACAAATATAATTGAAGAAGAATAAGCATATATAGGTAATCAAGCCGCCCTTATGGGCGGTTTTTTTGTCTGTCGAAAAAGCATTGAATTTTCCGTCCATATCCATATAATGAAATACGAAAAGGAGGTATATATGAAGAAATCAATATTCTTAATCCCACTACTGATTATAGTCATGCTTTTATGCGGATGCGGAAATAGCGGCACAGAAACGGAAGTGTCCGAAGTGGATGAAATGTCAGAGATGGACGAAATGGTCAATGACTATCCAGAAGATATAGCAAAATACATTGATGATTATGTGTCCGGTGATTTCAACGGAAAATTTACCGTGAACGTAAACATCAATCACGCTGGACATATGGCAGAGGTCGCTGATTATATCACTCAATCGGTATCGCAATTATCGGGCTAATACGACGGTTACGATATTATGATAAGTTATGCTGACGAAGCTGGATGGGTATGTACATGGCACTCATATAACGGATATGATGGAATCTTGATTAACACGTTGACGAATTATACAGAAGAAAACGTAACGGTCGAGGATTTATATAAATGGAATGAATAGAGTCACGCTGAAACGCAAGGAATG
>JAZUQD010000086.1:0-3280 GCA_045605505.1 Pradoshia sp. | reverse complement strand
GGGATTGAATGATTCGAATATCAGCCGGTATTGTTCTCCCGGCTTCCAGTAAGACACAGTCACCGGGTACGAGCAAGGATGCATCTATCTCTCTGACATTCCCTTCTCTTTTTACCAATGCTTTCGGTGCTGCCAACTTTTTTAGTTCGTCTAATGCATTTTCTGCTTTTCTCTCTTGGACTACACCAATAATGGTGTTGATTATAATCACAAATGTAATAATTAAACCGTCACTCACTTCACCCACTACAAATGAGAATAAAGCGGCAACCATCAATATGTAATTAAGTGTATTATGTAATTGCAGTGCAATCATTTTCAATAATGAATTTTTTTGCTCTACCCCGAATTCATTTTTTCCATATTCTTTTAATCTTGCTTCTGCCTCTTTTTCTGTTATCCCCCTTTCTACATCCGTATCGAATACTTGGAGAACTTCTTTTTTGGAAAGTGAATAATCGTACTTCTTCACATCCATCTTTCATCACCTGCATATGTATATTTTTATAGAACATAAATAGCCTGTTTCTCTACGAAACAGACTATTCACATTCAATTAGCTATTTAATTACCCAACATAATCGAGCTTTAAACCTTTTTTATAAACTTTATCAATGGTACCTCCACCCAGGCAAACTTCACCGTCATAAAAGACTGCGGCTTGCCCCGGAGTCACCGCTCTAATAGGTTCAGCAAAAATAACTTCTGCTTGATTGTTATCCAGTACTTTCACGGTTACTTTATTATCTGCCTGACGATATCTGAATTTAGCCGTACATTCAAATGTATCACCTGGTTTTCTTTCAGAGATCCAGTTCATTTTATCTGCGATAATGGAATCGGAATAGAGGCTGTCATGGTGAAAGCCTTGCTCGACTAGGAGAATATTTTTTTCTAAATCCTTCCCAACCGCAAACCACGGTTCGCCGCTTCCGCCAATTCCAAGTCCATGGCGCTGTCCCAATGTGTAATACATAAGTCCATCATGCTTACCTTTAAGTTCCCCGCTCATCGTTCTCATCTCGCCAGGCTTGGCAGGCAAATATTGACCAAGGAATTCCTTAAAGTTACGCTCACCAATAAAACAGATTCCTGTGGAATCTTTCTTAGTAGCCGTTGGAAGACCAGCTTCCAGAGCGATTTCTCTGATTTTCGGCTTATCATATTCACCAATCGGGAACATGACTTTGCTTAATTGTTCCTGAGTTAATTGGTTAAGAAAATAAGTCTGATCCTTATTTCCATCCAATCCTCTCAACATTTTATATTCTCCATCCAAATAAGCTACACGGGCATAATGTCCTGTCGCCAGATAATCTGCCCCCAAATTCATCGCATGCTCAAGGAAGGCTTTAAATTTAATTTCTTTATTACACATAACATCAGGATTTGGTGTGCGACCCGCCTTATATTCTTCAAGGAAATAGGTAAACACTTTATCCCAATATTGTTTTTCGAAATTGACCGCATAGTAGGGGATTCCGATGTGGTTACAAACACGGATGACATCTTCATAGTCTTCCGTAGCTGTACAAACGCCGTTTTCATCAGTATCATCCCAGTTTTTCATAAAAATTCCTACAACGTCATAGCCCTGCTCTTTTAACAGATATGCTGCAACAGAAGAATCCACTCCACCGGACATTCCGACAACGACTCTAGTTTCCGCTGGGGATTTCATTATATACTTCACCTCGAACCTTTCTACTTCACTAATCGATTAATAACACCTACAGCAATCTTCGCTGCTTTTTCTACTTCTTGTTCCGTATTTCCCTGGCCAAAACTGAAACGTATCGAATTTTTCGTACGCTCGGAATCTTTTCCAAACATAGAGACGAGCACATGTGATGGTTCAATCGAACCAGCTGTACAAGCAGACCCACTCGAAACAGCTACACCCGCCAAATCCATATTGACTAAAAATGCCTCGACATTCGATCCTGGAAAACTAATATTCAAAACATGCGGCAAGGAATCGTCCAGCTTACCATTAATGGAATAGGCAATGCCTGATTCATCAAATACCTGTATCATGATTTTTTTAAAGTTTTGGTATTGCTTTGCTTTCGTATCCCGTGTGTGAGATATCAACTCAGCTGCCTTTGCAAAGCCAACTGCACCAGGCACATTTTCTGTTCCAGCCCGGCGTTTTCTTTCCTGTTCGCCACCAAGAAGCAATGGTTTAAATGGTACGCCTTTTCGTGCATATAAGAAGCCAATACCTTTCGGACCATTAATTTTATGTGCGGAGACACTTAAGAAATCGACAGCTAGTTCACGAACTGAAATAGGAATGATTCCATATGCCTGTACTGCATCAGTATGAAATAATGCCTGATGATTTTCTAATAGCCGGCCTATTTCCTGAATCGGCTGTTTGGAACCCACCTCATTATTTCCGAACATAATTGTAACTAAAATCGTATCCTCACGTAAAGCTGATTGAACGGACTCAACCGTAATTAACCCCTCTTCATTGACAGGCAGATACGTAACCTCGTATCCCTCTTTCTCAAGTGCCTGACATGTATGGAGGACAGCATGATGTTCAATCTCTGAAGTGATAATATGCCTTCCTTTATCCTTCATGGCTTGTACACTGCTCATTATTGCTGCGTTATCCGCTTCAGTACCGCCGCTGGTGAAGATGATTTCATCTATTTGCGCACCAATACTTTCAGCCAATACTTTTCTTGCATCATCAATTAGCTTTCTCGATTCTCTGCCGAATTGGTGAATGCTTGATGGATTTCCGTATGTTTTCTTCATAATCTCCGTCATCACATCAATAACTTCTGGATGCATAGGCGTTGTCGCTGCATGATCCATATAAATCCGTTCCATGGCCTATACCTCCTTTGCCAAACAAAAATTCTTTATATTAAATGTAGAACATATATGATTGAGTAGCTTCATCATCCTCTTCATAGGATGCCAAATCTTCCAAAGTTGTATGATCCAAAACATCCTTAACAGCATCTCTGATTTTAATCCATAATTGCCGTTTAACGGGTTCTTCATCCTCAATGCCTTCAACCGGTGTAATCGGGCCTTCAAGGACTCTAATCACATCACCTGCTGTAATCTCATGTGGATCTTTCGTTAATTTATAGCCGCCATAGGCGCCCCTGACACTTTTTACAAGTCCTGCATTACGCAAGGGGGTAACCAATTGTTCCAAATAGTGTTCGGACAAATCATTTGATTGTGCTATTGATTTCAGGGAAGTAGGACCTTCTCCATGTTTCTTAGCTAATTCAATCATTATGGTAAGTCC
>JAZUQD010000085.1:0-1824 GCA_045605505.1 Pradoshia sp. | reverse complement strand
CGACAGAAGAGATGTTGTACAGGAGGGCATTACTGTAAAGGAAATGGCTTCTGACATTGCATTGGCTATGGACACATTGGGCATCTCAAATGCAGATGTGTTCGGTGTGTCACAGGGAGGTATGATTGCCCAATATCTTGCAATTGACAGACCTGATTTGGTAAAGAAGCTGGTTCTTGCAGTTACACTATCTAGGAATAATGATACAGTAAAGCGGGTTATAAGCGACTGGATTAAAATGGCACAGCAGGGGGATATGAAAGAGCTTGTTGCAGATATGGCTGAAAAGATGTATTCCGATGCCTATGTAAAAAGGTATCGTCCATTTATGCCGCTACTGACAGTTTTGCAAAAGCCGAAGGATGTTGAGCGATTTGTGATTCTTGCTAAAGCCTGCCTTACTTGCAGTACTTATGAGCACCTGGAGAAAATCAAATGTCCTGTACTCGTTCTGGGTGGTAGAAGGGATAAAATTGTTACAGGTGCGGCATCCGAGGAAATCGCAGAGAAACTTGGTTGCAGAATCCATATGTTTGATAGATTAGGTCATGCTGCATACGAGGAGGCAAAGGACTTTAATCAAATTATATATGGTTTTTTGATTGGTTAGATAAATTCCAATTTGTAGAGTTAGATAAATTTGAATTTGTATAATACTTTGGAGGATACAAAAATGGAACGAATAATTACACATATTGAAAAAGCAGATGAATTCTTTAAGAAAAATTTTCACTGTTCTCAAGCAGTCTTTGCCGCATTTGCAGAGGAGTTAGGACTAACAGAGGAGCAAGCATTAAAGATAGGTGCTTGTTTTGGAAGTGGCATGAGGAAAGGAGAAGTGTGCGGAGCTTGTACTGGGGCGCTAATGGTATTAGGATTAAAATATGGTCAAGCTGATGAGCATGATATTAATAGTCGATTAAAGACTAATGAAGTAACTGACACATTTTTGAATGAGTTTAAAAAAGAAAACGGTTCGTATATATGCAGAGAATTATTAGGGTGCGATTTAAGTACTCTAGAAGGAATCAACACCGCATTAGAGAAGAAGCTGTTTGAAAATTTTTGTCCTAAAATGGTTGAGTCAGCCACAAGAATTGTAGAAAGCATTTTAAATATATAAATTCCAATTTGTAACTATAAAGTTGTTTGGATAATCTGTCGCAAGACTTGATTATATATTATTTATTTAAGGAGATTGCTTTTTGAAAAAAATCAGCAGAACACTGGAGATTGTAGCATAGCTGGGAGGTTATGTGTAATACGATCTCACACAGACCTCCCAGTATTGCAGTCATCAATCATCAGGAGGAGAAAATAATGAATAAAAATGACTATATTATCCGTTTAGAAAGAAAAGAAGAACACCGTGAAGTTGAAAATCTTGTAAGAGAATCTTTCTGGAATGTGTACCGTCCGGGATGTCTGGAACACTTTGTGCTGAATCAGCTGCGTAATGATCCTGCATTCATTAAAGAACTTGATTTTGTAATGGAGAAAAACGGCAAAATCATTGGCCAGAATATGTTCATGAAAGCAGTAATCAAAGCTGATAATGGTGAAGAGCTCCCGATTCTCACTATGGGACCGATCTGTATAACGCCTGAACTCAAGAAAAAAGGATATGGCAAGATACTGCTGGACTATTCACTTGAAAAGGCTGTAGAGCTTGGTTATGGAGCCGTATGCTTTGAAGGTAATATTGAGTTTTATGGAAAGAGTGGGTTCACTTTTGCCAGAGAATATGGAATACGTTATCATGGATTACCTGACGGAGCAGATGATTCTTTCTTCATATGCAAAGAGCTTAGTCCGGGATATTTG
>JAZUQD010000084.1:0-2423 GCA_045605505.1 Pradoshia sp. | reverse complement strand
CTATTGGGGCGGTGGCTGGGGCTGGGGCGGTGGCTGGGGCTACCCGGTAGGACTTGGCCTTATTACCGGCTTTGCCTTAGGAGCTTTGTTTTTCTAAACAGATATGGCCTCGTATCTCCATTGGGATACGAGGCTATTTTTATCATTTGCTTAATTGGATAAACACTACTTTTAAATAATTACCCTCTGGATACTCTTCAATCGTTCTAAAATCATCCGGCAATGAAAATTCCTCAACAATTTTATATTTCTGATTCATTTCCTTACATGCCGTATCAATAAAGGTTTTAAATTTATTCATTCCAAACAGACTGCAGTTGGTTGAGGCAACAATCATTCCGCCTTTTTCTGTTATCTCAATCGATTCCTTCAGCAAATTTGTGTAATCCTTTGCCGCACTGAAAGTAAATTTCTTAGACTTAGCAAAGCTTGGCGGATCGAGAATGACCATATCAAACTTTAACTCTTTTCTTCTTGCATATTTAAAATACTTAAAGACATCCTCTACGATAATATCCTGCGCTTCATAGTCAATTCCATTCACACTGAACTGTTCAATCGTTTTTGCTCGGCTTCTATTGGCAAGGTCCACACTGGTTGTCTTTTTAGCTCCGCCAAGTGCAGCAAACACGGAGAAAGCTCCAGTATAGGAAAACATATTTACAACTGTCTTTCCCTTTGCATAACGGTCCCGAATCGTTTTACGGACATCACGCTGATCTAAGAAAACACCTACCATAGCTCCGTCATTTAGATTAACAGCAAAGTTTACACCATTTTCTTTAACGATAATAGGAAACTCACCTTTTTGACCTTCAACAAAATCATCATCTTCTATATATTTTCCTTTTGTATCAAAACGCTTTTTTTCATAAATCCCTTTAAAATCTGTTAACCTGCGCAGAGACTCTAAAATATACTCTTTAAATGTGTAAATACCCTGGCTATACCATTGAATGACATAATATCCATCATAATAATCAATGATGACTCCACCGATTCCGTCACCCTCACTATTGAACACACGGAAAGCTGTTGTATCTTCATTGCTGTAATAGTGCGCTCGGTTATCAAGTGCTTTCCGAATCTTATCATCAAAAAATGCCTGGTTAATAGAAAGATTCTCCTGTCTGGTTAATACCCAGCCATATCCTTTGTTTTGCTTACCAAAATAGCCTTTTGCAACAAAACGGCCCTGGGCATCAACAAGTTTAAGAATCTGGCCTTCCTCCTGTAGCTTTTGAGGAGTCACTATTGCTTCCTTCAATATCAATGGAAACCCACTTCTTATTTTTTTACTGTCTCTTGGTTTTATTTCACAAATTATTTCCTTTTGACCTGAACTCAATTTAATTCACATACTCTCTTTTAAACTTTTATACTTACAGTATAACGAAAACTGCTTATCTTCCCAAACTATACATGAATATAATGAAGGATTTTCCACTTTCTCCGTCAAATACATTATGGTAAATTCTCAGGAAGGAGGGAATTATATGAAGATTAAACTACTTTCTCTTTTCATCTTATTAATGAGTATTATTTATATTTTTTTCATTCCATCTGAACCCCTTGGACTCAAATTACTATTTAAATTGATTCCCATGTGGATGATTATCTATTTTGCCTTTCTTCAAAAATCTGATGGGGTTCGGCAAAATAAAAGACTTATCATGATCGGACTGTTTTTTTGTATGCTCGGTGATGGACTGCTTCACTGGTTTATCATTGGACTGAGCTTTTTTTTGATAGGGCATCTCATTTATATTGCAGGATTTCTAAAACAGTGGAATTTTTCAAAACTTCGCTTTTTATCAATCTTTCCGCTTCTTGCTTTTGACTTTATAGTCGGTAATAAACTGATAAACGCCCTGCAGCAGGCAGGAAATGATGAATTGGTTATTCCTATCATCTTCTATATTGGTGCGATCTCTATGATGGCATGGGCAGCCTTTATGACCGGAAATTTGTATGCAATTTGCGGGAGTCTGCTTTTCATGATTTCTGATACTATACTATCCTGGAATATGTTTATATCTGATGTATCTCACTCACATATCTGGATTATGACAACCTATTATGCAGCTCAGTATTGCATTGCCTTCAGTATCGGAAAAACACCAAATTATACAACTATAAATCCTTCAAAGGGATAAGGCTTATTGTCTAGATTAAAGGTAAGACATCGATAACCATAAGGGAATATTCTATTCCATACTAAAAAAAGCAGATTCTATTCGAATCTGCTTTTACTATATTTATATGATTAAAGAACCAACCCTACGATGATTCCTGATAATACGCTTACAAGAGTGGCTCCAAATAGTAATTTCAAACCAAAGCGTGCGACCACATTTCCTTGTTTTTCATGCAACCCTTTTACCGCTCCCGAAATGATTCCAATCGAGGAGAAGTTTGCAAAG
>JAZUQD010000083.1:0-2061 GCA_045605505.1 Pradoshia sp. | reverse complement strand
ACCTCTGTTTGCGGAAGCTTTTCAATTCTTTCATATGAATCACCAGTTGCATAATAAATGTACTTTTGATCCTCCGCCATTCTAGAAACATATTCATCAAGGGTCACTAATTTATTCTCCTTGGAAGAGTGGAACATCAGCAGATCCTGCAAGGCATCTTTATTGGCTCCAAAATCACTGTATACGCCGAATTTAATTTGACGGCCAAAGGATTTATAAAATGTTTCATATTTTTCACGGTCATTTTTCAATAAGGATTGAAGCTCACTTTTAATTTTCTTCGAAATGTTTTTCGCGATAAGCTTCAGTTGTCGATCATGCTGCAGCATTTCTCTGGAGATGTTCAGAGATAGGTCTTCTGAATCGACCATCCCTTTCACAAAGCTGAAGTGATCCGGCAATAAATCAGCACATTTCTCCATAATGAGAACACCATTTGAATACAATTCAAGACCCTTTTCAAATTCTTTTGAATAATAATCAAACGGCATATTTTCAGGAATGAACAGAATCGCATTATAGCGAATCGTTCCATCTACATTGATATGCAAATGTTTGAGCGGTTTATCAAAGCCATAATGTTTCTCATGGTAGAAGCTTTCATAATCCTCTTCCTTCAATTCACTTTTATTCTTTTTCCAAATCGGAACCATGCTGTTGATTGTCTGTTCTTCGATGACATTTTCAAATTCGTCTTCGCTGCCTTCGATTGGGCGTTTCTCTACGCTATCCATTTTGATTGGATAACGGATAAAATCGGAGTATTTTTTGATAATAGATTTGAGTTTGTATTCATCTAAATATTGATCGAAATCTTCTTCTTCGGAATTCTCTTTAATAGTAAGAATGATTTCAGTACCAACTGATTCTTTTTCACATGGAACGATTGTATAACCTTCAGTACCTTCTGATTCCCATTTATAAGCGGTATCAGAACCAAGAGCTTTACTGATTACGGTTACTTTATCCGCTACCATAAAGGCTGCATAAAATCCGACACCGAATTGTCCGATAATATCGTGGCCATCTTTTGATTCATTTTCATTTTTAAAAGCTAAAGAACCACTTTTGGCAATCGTACCAAGGTTATTTTCAAGTTCCTCTTTTGTCATCCCAATTCCTGTATCCAAAATAGTTAGGGTTCTTTGATCCTTGTCTGCACTTACTTTTATGTAATAACTATCCTTATTAAATGTTAAGGACTCATCTGTTAATGCCTTATAGTAAAGTTTATCAATTGCATCGCTGGCATTTGAAATGAGCTCACGCAAAAAGACCTCGCGCTGCGAATAGATTGAGTTAATCATCATTTCCAGTAATCGTTTGGATTCCGCTTTAAATTGCTGTTTTTCCATCTTCGTCTTTTCCCCTCCATCGTGTTCTGTAAAGAAAAATTATCCGGCAATTAGCACTCATTGATGCTGAGTGCTAATTGCTATCTATTTTTAATTATTCACAATTTTAATATGGTGTCAATATTTGTAGGATAACTTATTAAGGTAAAAATAATTTTATGAAGGAATTTACTCAGAAGATCAATAGGTTTTTTGGAATGCATATTTTATGTCATTTTAGCAGATAGTAGGAGTGAATTTTATTGGAGGAGTGATAACATGCCAAACTTAAATGAATTAGAACTTCAGAACCTGCGTCATATGATCGGTTCACATGGCACCCTAGCCACGAAGCTTGATTATTATGCACAGCAATGTACAGACCCAGAAATCATACAACAGCTGCAAAAAGATGCTCAAGACGCACGAAAACATAAAGAAGATTTAATGAAATTTTTATAAGCGGGAGGTTTAATCATGCAGGAAAAAGAAATGATTAATGATTATTTATCAGGATTAAACAGCAGTCTCACAGGTTATGCTTCTATTATTGCGCAGACGGAGAATCAGGAATTAAGACAAAAGGTTCAAGATATGAGAAATCAAGATGAACAAAGACAATATGATGTCTATTTACTAGCTAAGCAAAGAGGCTATTATAAACCAGCACAACCTGCAACTGAGGACGAAATCATGACCGTTAAAAACGAGTTATCACAGGGATAAC
>JAZUQD010000082.1:0-8340 GCA_045605505.1 Pradoshia sp. | reverse complement strand
GCAGCCATTGCCTTGTCAAACTCCGGATTGAAATAATAGAAGTTCTTGGCATCCAGCTTTTCCTTGGTCATCTCCAGTGCTTCTCCAAATCTCTGGAAATGCACGATTTCTCTGGCACGTAAGAATTTCAGGGGTTCTCTGACCTCCGGTTCATCTATCATACGCAGAAGATTATCATACACTGTCCTGGCCTTCTGTTCCGCAGCAAGGTCCTCGAACAGATCCGCCAATGCATCGCCCTTAGACTGAAATTCCAGTGCTGTAAAGGGTACACCGGCTGCTGCCTGGGGCCAGAGGCCTGCGGTATGATCAATATAGTAAGCGTCAAATCCTGCCGTTTTCGCCTGTTCCAGTGTCAGATTCTTGGTCAACTGGTATACCATGGCACAGATGATCTCCATGTGATTGATCTCCTCCGTACCAATATCGGTCAGCAAGCCACCCACCTTCTTACAGGGCATGGAGTAGCGCTGGGCCAGATACCGCATAGAAGCGGACAATTCACCATCGGGACCGCCATATTGGCTGATGATCAGCTGAGCGGTCTTGGGACAGGTCTTGGTAATTTTTACAGGATATTGCAATCTCTTCTCATAACTCCACATCAGATGTTACCTCCTTCCCAGGGTGCCGGTCCTTCTGCCCAACCATATACATTGGTTTCAGGTGTACCGGTGATCATGGACAACTGCGTAAGCGGCTGATACTTGGTCGCATAATCTGCCAAAAGAGACAGACGCTTTTCCAGCAACTCCTTTAGTAAAGGCAAGCCCTTTGGACAGTCCGGGTGGGTATCCAGATATAATGTCAGATCATTAATGGCAAAGCCAATCTCACTAATCTCATTTAATGCACTCTCCTGCCCTGTAGGCGCAGAGGAAGGATTATTTATCTGTTCCGCTTTATAAAATTCCAGATTTAAACTGGGAAAGATCGTACCATTCTTCAATGCCGTCTTCCAATCATAGGGTTCACACCACTCCTGAATGGGTACCGTAGCCATAGCTAGTGCATTACAGCAAATATCACTCATAAAATGCCTCCTTTTTGCACATTCTGTTATCGTTACGGTATTATTTTTGTCAAAAGAAGAGATAATATCATGCCATTAATTGGCTTAATTGATTCTTCGCATACTCATCAGCACGCACTTCATCTTCCTCCATGGTACCTTCTCTTTTGCCCACATGGCCATAGATGATGTGTGCAAGCTCATGAAACAAATTAAACCACAACCTATCATCCTCCTTATTTCCTTCTGTCAACCCCACAACAATCTTGTTACCTTCGTAAAAGGTCGCCCCATGCAAAAAAGAACCTTTGATGTATGGAAGAAAAATCACGGCAATACCACAATCTGCAAGCAATTCTATCAATTCCGACTTGTAATCTGTTGTCTGTGCTTTAGCCAATTCTTTTATTTTAGAAATATTGTTCTTCAGTTTTATTAAATTGATGGGTCCCACTTCAATCTCTCTTGATTCTATCCGAGCCTTCTGCGCCCACGCAATCAACGCAAAATCACTCTTCTCCGTTACAGAAAGCTTTCGGCAGGCAATCTGTGGCAGTAACGAATCCCTCAAAAAAGTTAATTGGGCTACCTCAAAGTATTTACGCAGATTGATAACCTTCTGCGGCCACTTTGTAACATCATCGATCCAGCCTTTCTGAACCATCTCACTATAAGGCATTTTCCTGGCAATTTCGATATCCGCTTCCATGGTATTTTCTTCATTCACTTTTGCAATGGTCTCACGATAGACAGCCTCCAGATTGCACCAAAACTGTGCCGGCAGCCCCAAAACCATCTCCATGCGTCTGGCCACGTCAATCGTCAGCTGAACCTCGCCATTCACCAACTTACTGATATGCTTCTCAGACATTCCCATCCTTACCGCAAACTCCTTCTGGTTCATTCCACGGTCGAGCAGCTGCTCCTTTATGGTCGCTCCCGGGGGAATTGCTATAAAACTACGACTTCTCTCCATAAGTCCACCTCCTGCACTTAACTAATGATAATCTACAATTTCCATGATATTGGCAATTTGAATATCATCTCCCAGCTTCTCAAAGATCAGCCGGTACGGATGTACCAAATCTACAGCAAATTGATCCTTCCGATCACCTTTTAACTGATGACATCTTCCAACTTTAAACTGTAGCATCATCTCTACCGAAAGTGCTGCTGTAATCTGGTCTATTCTAAGCTTGATCTTCTCAGCCATCTGAATACCATACTTCTTCTCAGCAGCATAGGCATTGGTACATAATTTCTCTAATCTGTTACTTTTGTAAGTTACTTCCATTCCTTCACCTCTTTCGTTTACCTCAGAGGTTAATTATACAATATCACAGAAAATAAATATTGTCAATAGCTTTTTTACCTCAAAGGTTAATTTTTTCTTCCATATTCAGTTGTATTCTCTGAGTATCTTGACTGAAATTGTCGGAATGTGTTATTCACACAATAGAAACTCACAGAATGATATACTTGACTTAGACATAATCTCTAAGTATTTATCTTTCGTAAAACATACTATAGTACAATCTATATTATCACAATTATGATTTGTGTCAATCCCCAAATTTAAAAATTGGCGCTGCAACTAATTACTATTACTCCTCCAAACTGCAGCGCCAATTCATTAATCTACTTCTATCCTCTAATTCACTTCTGAACTATTAGCCGGATACGCTTGATACAAATGCACAATATTCAAGTCTTCCGGCATATCCAGCCCATGGGATCCACAATCTCCATCAATCTCATGGCATCCATGATCCATGGCAAAGCCCACTAGGGTATTGTGATCTTTCCAATGTTCACTGATCAAGGCGCTAAACATGGCAAATGCCTGCACATTCGCTCTCAGCTCCGACAATGCCTCTATACTCTCCGGACCAAACTTATGCATGATGGCGTCATAATTCCCATTATAGACTGCCACAAAATCATACTCATCTTTCATGATAATCTCAGCAGCCTTGGCATTCACCTCTTCAATGGTATCATAGATGAAATAATCCATATCACGTTCCAGATAAATCTTTGCCATACTGCTATCGGTCTCAGCGATGATAACAGGCTTCCTACCTGCCCTGATCAATACATCAAACAGAGATTCCAGCTTGATAACAGGCTTCTCATACTTCTGAATGCCATGAACATCCGGCTGCGCTCCGGTATACATCGTACCAAAACATACAGGGGTCACTGAAGGCATCACTGCACATAATGGCACTTCCAGCTCTGTTCTCTTTATAGCCTCCTTCATCAATGCAGGATATTTTCGATAAACCCACTCCGCAATAGCATCTGGATTGTACATGAAAATCCTGTCTGCCTTTTTGCCTGCCAGTTTTTCCTCAATATACTGATTCAAACATTCAGCCGGCTTCGCTGCACATTCCGGTGCTTCAACACCCATGGCCTGTGCCAGCGACGCACAAAGGGTGTCTAATGACAGGTCGTTTAACTTCTCACTCATTTCTCAAAACTCCTTTCCACCACCACTTTACAATGCTTTCGATAACAGATACTTCACAGCTTTCTAATCCGTAGCATTTAAGAGCCGCTGTAATTCTTCTTTATTTTGCACTACCATCTTATATTTACTTGTAAAAATCTGTGTATTATCTTCCGGTAGAGTTATTTCTACAATAGCTGTCTGCCGACAAAAATAAAGCCTTTACCCAATTCAACAGGAAATTGTTGCAAATTATTAATAATATGCTTTTACAGCTCTGTTTCTGAATATTGCACCATTTCCAGTATCCTAAGAATTCAAGAACATAAGGTTCTTTTCTCAAACCTGACGGTTCCCCTATAACCCGTCCATGTGTAGATAGCCTTTTCACATCTTCTTTATCCCTAGCCAGCCTTTCATACAACGAAGTATCAAACTGTCTTTTAAATTCTGTAAGACTCCCGTCATTCCTAGCAGCTTCTATTTCGTAGAAATGTCTTTCAAGGCAAGTTTTTGAATTGGGTAAACACTGTTTCCCCAATCTCCTTTGAATATATATTGTAAAACTGTTTCTTTTATTATACAAGCCAAACTGCGAAGCGTCAACAGACACTTCGCAGCTTTCTGAAATCTTATTCTTGTTACAATTCTTTGCTAAATAAGTGCAACGATGCTTTTCATGATAATCGGCAGTATCGTCAGCCCAATCAGATATAGACCATTTCGCAACGTTTGTCTCCATGTAGACTGCTCAGTAAACAAAATCTTTCTCTCCCAAATGCATATGAGGCAAATGAATAGTACCGCAAGGAGATAAAATACAATTCTGACCTCGATACCTTCAGGCTGTAATAGCTGATTTGCTCTCAAAAAAGATACTAACCAAAAAAGATACAAAAGTATAAATATTCCCCATCGCCAAATACTTTCAATGTATTTTGAATACTTCATTATTAAATATTCTCCTCAAAAAAATCAGGCTTCTAGAATGTTGGCAATTCTGCTTTAACATAATCTTCGCCTTCGTATATAGGCAAATCACCATTATTATAAGCTGCTTTGGTGTTCCATACTGTTACATGAGCATAAATTTTATTCGTATCATACCATGTCTCAACCTTATAATAATGCCCTACTACAGGCGCGGGAACCCCAAACGACATACCATATGATGATAAAACTTGTACTGTTGTGCTACCAACACTCATCGCTTTTCCGACAAACTGCAAAATTTGACTCCCAGGATACATTTTTAAAACAATTCCCGGAACAACAGAATATAACAAATAATATCCCGTTACTTCCGCTGCTGTAATTTCATGGTAATCAACTTCTCTGTTCGCAGAAGAAAAGTCAAATGTAGCAAACACACTTTTCCCCGTGTAATTTCTGGCTGTCATACTACCATATATCCTAAACTGACACATTAAGCTTAAAACATTAAAGGTATGAGAATAAGTTCCTACATCTTTCAATGATAAATTCACGCTAGACCCAGATGTCCTTGTCGAAGATGGAAATTCATAACCAAGAAATAGTGTTGCACCACTTGGTACTTTCGCAGTTATTTTATAATTTACAGTATAAGCTCTACCAGAATTTGTAATACTTGTCACTTTCAAATAATTATCTGCTAATGACGTTGTTCCTAATGGCATTACCGAATATCTCTTAACTAACTCGTTGAAAATTAATGTTGCTGTTTCATCTGTCTCCGCTAAAGTAGCTGCATATTTTAATTCTTCTAACGATAACACTTCAGCATCCGCAAATGTTATATTATCTATTAAATGCTGTAATTTTATCTTTTTAAAATTACTAAGTCCCGTTTTTTGCTCTGATGCATAAACATCAAATTGTGTTGATACACATAATGCAAATACTAATACCATTGCTATAAATCGTTTCATTTTTCCTCCATTCCGCCGTCTTACAGTTAGCGGCGCAACCAATAATAAAAGTCTTTAAATCTCTACTTCCGTGATATTTAATAATTTCAAAAAAATACTACAAAACACGGAAGGTGAATTGCGTTTTAGACAGTATTTTAATCAATATACATACTTTTATCCTGCTGTTCCAACAAAACGAATCGATATCAGATTGTTCTTACTGCCTGTAATGTTGCGTTAGATTCTGTTGTTTCTGATATCTTTGGAAATTCATTCTCATCAATCATTGATTCCTCGCTCGAACAATTGGGTAGGTCCATTAACCATGAAGAAATCGCATCAAAACTTCTTAAGCGTCCAAAGTACAAAAATAAGATTCTATAATTGGATCAATTAAGGGATATCTGATTACTGATTCCCCAAATACTGTATGCGCTTGATTGCACACATATGCATTTTATCACCTTATTTGATTTCTTCTGAATCAGATTACGAAAATGCTGTCCAGTTACACTATTCTTTCAGGTATTAAATATGATAGTTCCTTTCACACTACCTTGCTCAATATACTTCTTTATTCAACTCTTCAAGTCTTCTTCACTTTGCCCCAATGGAAACACCTCCTTTTACACAATCAAAACCTTTGCAAGTGTCGATTTTATATAATTCCCTTGTCTTTACACACGAATATCATACAACTTCCACCCATTTTCTGTCAATTGAGCAGAAATCAATTGTCAATTGAGTGCAAGTCATGGTACAATGTCTTCAGACGAAAAGGAAAGGAGCGAAAAAATTCACAAATGAATCAAATGAAAACCGGATTATTTATCCGTGAATTACGCAAGGAAAAAGGCATGTCGCAGAAGCAGTTTGCATCAACATTAAATGTTTCCGAGTCTGCAGTCTGCAAATGGGAGAAAGGTGTGAATCTCCCAGATACCTTTAATCTGCAAACCATATCCGATCTATTTCAGATTACTGTCAATGAACTGTTGGATGGTGAAAGAATGTCGATGCCGGAATTGAAACCGAAACAGGATACAGCGCTAGGACCTGAGGTGAAATCAACACTAGAGCTTGAGCCAAAATCAAGAGAAGACTTGGACACGGTCTCTGTGCCTGAACCAAAGCCAGAACCAGCTCTCATACCAACAACAGATTCAACTGAATCTGATAACCAATCCGAAACCAGTACACTGCATTGGAAAAAGAGAATTGCATTATGCAGTCTATGCATTTGTGTTTTAGCTGTAATTGTTTTTATTGTATCGCACAAAAACATTGCCTACCCCAAGATTAACATTATAAAAAGTTATAGTGGACAGGCTGATGAATTTTATGCTACTTCATACGGATTGGAAAAGGTATACTGGGTATATGCAGAATTTCAAAAAAACACCACTACTGATTCCATGCAAAGTTTTACCAAAGAATATGCCCGCAAACTTGATGCAGAAGGGAAAACAGAAAGCATTGATGCTATTTGCTATAAACTCTATGAAAACTATAGCGAAGCAACTGTTTGCAGCCAAGAATTTATTATTTTTTTGCCACTTATAGAATAAATTAATCAATTAATTGTAAAAGAGACCAGCTATGAAAAGTCAAGCATAAATTAGCAAAAAATTTCTTTTCATCATCGATGGTAAAAAAGGGTAACTTTAATAAAGCTCCCGTAAGGTGCTTTTTCCAAGTCTATCGATTAGTGGTATAAAGACCTCTTATTCGAGGTTAAACGCAACGTCGTCGGTGAGCATCTTCCAGATGACCCTGACAAGTTTGCCGGCACAGTGCCCAAGGGCATTGTAGTGAGCCCGGCCTTCGGCTCTCTTGGCATCATAATAAGCCTTGAAAGTCGCATTGTTCTTCACAACATTGTGAGCAGCATTCATGAGGGCATAGCGAAGCACACGGGAGCCCCTCTTGGACATACGGGTTTTCTTAGCCTGGAAGTTTCCTGACTGATAAACAGAAGGATCCAGTCCTGCGAATGCGAGCAGTTTACCCGGTGAAGAGAAGCGATGAATATCGCCGATCTCACCAAGTATCATTCCGCCATTGGTAGTGCCAATGCCCGGAATGGTCATGATTACAGAGTTCAGGCAGGTGACAATGTTTGCCATTTCAAGCTCTGTATGAGACAATTGCCTATCTAATAACTCAATTTGTTCAATGGTCTGAGTTATTTGAATAGATAGAGAACTGTCATTGATGCCGACAGACTTCTGTGCGAGAACTCTTAATTCTCTGGCCGTATCTTTTCCAAAATGACCGTGGGAAGCCAACTGGAGAAGATGAGCAAGATGAGTCATATGCATGGAAGCGATGGCATTAGGTGTCGGTGCCTCCTTGAGGACGGTATAGACAGAGTTCTGATGCACACCGGACTTAAAGAAGTACTGAAGCTCCGGAAAGACCTGATCAATGTAGGAAGTCAGCTGTATTTTTAAACGGGTGCGCTGCTTCACGGTCTTCTGGCGGAATCTGCCCAGCTCTTTGAGTTCGATGTAATCCAGATCCTTTAGGGTAATGAACCTTAAAGAATCCTGCATCATAAGGGTTTTAGCAATAACAAACGTGTCGACTTTATCGGTCTTCGTCTTGCGAACATTATTCTTACGCATGGACGAAGTCGATAAGGGATTGAGAACACACACTTTAAAATCCTTGTTGATAAGAAAACGAACAAGGTTGTCACCGTAGTGTGCCGTTGATTCAAGACCTATGATGATGCTGTTCTGGTCAAGTGGTGCCAGCTTGGAAAGCAGCAGATAGAAGCCATCATAGTCATTTGTAAATTTGAACGGCTCGATGAGTATTTCGCCCTCCGAAGAAATGGCAGCGGCGAAGTGGTTAAGTTTGGCAATATCAATGCCTAAATAAATCATGAGGTTGTACCTCCCTTTCATAAAGTCTGATACCGTGATATCCACCAACAATTATCATCGTAGACTTGATTGAAATAAGTACTCTGAGTG
>JAZUQD010000081.1:0-1658 GCA_045605505.1 Pradoshia sp. | reverse complement strand
TTTGCCAAGGAAGTAGCCGATCGAGTTTTATTTTTAGATGGCGGAGTGATTGTAGAGGATGCCCCTCCGGCAGAGTTCTTCTCGAGCCCCAAATCAGAACGTGCTAAAGACTTCTTGCAAAAGGTACTCTAAAAAGTTTATGCTATTAGTAAAAAGATGGTCTGATTTCAGAGCGTCTTTTTTGCATTAAATCGCATGAGAGGGACTACATAAACTATGTTTAAAATCGGGTATCGAACCGTAAAAACAGCTATAGGGACTCCAATTGCTATATACATAGCACAAATTATTGGTCTTCAGAGTTTTGCTTCTGCCGGAATCATTACTATATTGTGTATTCAAAGAACAAAAACACGATCGTTCAGAGCTGCCGGTGAGCGTTTCTTTGCCTGTTCACTGGCCATGGTGTATTCCTTTGCATTTTTTGAACTTCTCGGGTATACACCCCCTGTCATTGGATTGATGCTGTTGTTTTTTATTCCGACAACTGTTGCATTAAATATTTCTGGAGGTATTGTGACAAGCAGTGTAATTATTTTGCACTTATACGCTTCTAATTCGATTACATTGTCAAGCTTACTTAATGAATTTTTACTAGTTGTCATTGGGATTACAGTTGCCTTTCTGGTTAACTTTTATATGCCGAACATGGAGCGGGAGCTGAAAAAATATCGAAGGGATATTGAAAAGCTCTATAGTATTATTTTGAAGGAATTAAGTAATTATTTGGTGACAGGGAACAGTGCCTGGAGCGGTAAAGAGATTATCGATGCAGAAAATTTAATTCGTAAAGCGGTTTACTATGCAGCCCTGGAGGAAGAAAATCATAAAAAGGTCGATGATGCCTCGTATTATCACTATTTTAAACTCCGTGAAAAACAATTAAGTATCTTAAAGAGAATGCTGCCTTTAGCTGCTAAAATGGATTTGTCTGGGGACGAGGTTAGTCATGAACTTGGTGAATACATTGGATTTTTAAGCGATAATGTTCATTATCATAATACCGCTAATGAGTACATGGAAATGCTTGAGGAGTTAGTGGAGGAAGTTAAAAAGAAAGAAATTCCAACATCCTTCGATGATTTTGAGAAACGGGCTGCACTTTTCCAGTTGATCAAAGAATTGAAAGATTATCTAATCATTAAAAGTACAGTGAAACCACTGCCAAATTCCAAAGAAAAGAAATGAATGAAAACAAGGTTCAGAGCCCATCCTAAACAATAAAAGGATGGGTGTTTTTTATGCAATGGATATCACTCTGGTTAATGCTGCAAGTAATGTCCCCAATCTGGCCTTTAGGACCCAACCCAATTCCCGGGGATCCGTTTATCGTAATTAATAAACAAACCAATCAGCTGGTGTTCTATGTTGATAATCAGGAAAAATATCAATTTTCGATAGCTACTGGAAAGAATGATGAAGATACACCAGAGGGCTTATTTACGATTATTACAAAATTCGAGGACCCTGAATATTCGAGGAAGGCGATTCCTGGTAAAGATGCCAGAAACCCGCTAGGCTCCAGATGGATGGGGTTTGATGCTCGTAACACGAATGGAAGAAATTACGGGATTCATGGTACTAACCAAGAGGATTCGATTGGAAAAAAGGTGTCTGCTGGCTGTATCCGAATGAAAAATCTAGAAGTCCAGACCCTG
>JAZUQD010000080.1:0-2601 GCA_045605505.1 Pradoshia sp. | reverse complement strand
TAAATACCATACCACTGACAGGGGGGAAAGGTTAAAATAGGTGGGAGGAGGGATTTAGCATGGAATATCGAAAATACGAAAAGAGGAAAAACTGGATCTTTAGAGTAGTTCTTCTGTTACTCGCGGTATCAGTCATTTATGCCATGTATATGATGGTTAACGCCCCGTCAGGCGTTGCTAAAAATGAATATGACCGAGTAAAAAGCGACTATGTACTGATGATTTTGCAATGCTTAGTAGGATGTATAGTCATCTTCCTGCCATCTAAACTCGAACATCGTTTCCGCATTGATATACCGAATATCATGGAAATTATGTACTTTATATTTTTATTTTGTGCAATCTATCTTGGCGAGGTTCGCAATTTTTATTATAAGATTCCATACTGGGATTTAATCTTACATTGCTTTAGTGCGGGTATGTTAGGAGCTTTAGGATTTGTCATCGTCAATTTCCTTAATGATACTAAGAAAACGATTGATTTAAGTCCTTTTTTTGTGGCCTTATTCGCCTTTTGTTTTGCCATAACTTGTGGAGCCATTTGGGAAATTTACGAGTTTTTTGCAGATGGAGTATTGGGAACAAACATGCAAAAATTCATCACAGGAGAAGGGGCTGTGCTGATTGGCAGGGATGCTGTCACGGATACGATGGGAGATATCATTGTAGATGCCCTTGGTGCCTTTACGGTCACAACAATTGGGTATATTAATCTGAAAAAGCGGTATAAAAGCGAAGCTGAAAGTAATGAAGATGAGCAGCTATTGGATAAATCAATAAAGACTGGCTCCTGATATCATAGTATGATCAATTGATCTACGGATACGGTACTCAGCAGTCTATGGAAGAACGGGGAGAGATTATTTATATCTTTCCCTTATTTTATGGTTAATTTTTGAATAGAGGCACATAGATGAAATCATCTTTATCACCCAAAGAACATCCACTGGTTTGAATACGAAGGAAGTGGGGTTGGAAAGATAGTAGGGCATCTTTTCCCCATAAAATATAACAGAGCAAGGAGTGAGCTGAATGGGTAACCAGTTGGAAGTGGCAACATTCGCAGGAGGTTGCTTTTGGTGTATGGTATCACCATTCGATGAACAGCCTGGCATTATAAAAGTGGTATCGGGTTATACCGGTGGTCATACAGAGAACCCCACTTACGAAGAAGTTTGCAGTGATACAACGGGCCATTATGAGGCTGTCCAAATCACATATGACCCTGATAAAATGTCATATGAAACATTGCTTAAACAGTATTGGCAGCAAATCGATCCGACCGATGCCGGAGGGCAATTTAATGACCGGGGCCATTCTTATCGGACCGCGATCTTTTATCATACTGAAGAGCAGCATCATTTAGCTATCAGCTCTAAGAAAGAGCTGGCCGAAAGCGGGCGCTTCCAGAAAGAAATTGTGACGGAAATTCTCCCAGCTGGTCCGTTTTACAGAGCAGAAGAGAAGCACCAGCATTATTATAAGAAGAATCCTTTTCACTACAATCTATATAAAGAAGGGTCCGGAAGAGCTCGTTTTATCAGGGAGAATTGGAAGAATACGAAAAGTGATGAACAGCTACGAAAAGAATTAACACCCATTCAATATGAGGTTACCAGAAATAATGCGACAGAGCCGCCATTCCAGAATGAGTATTGGGACAATAAGCAAGAGGGAATTTATGTAGATATCATCTCGGGTGAACCTTTATTTAGCTCACTCGATCAATATGATGCCGGCTGTGGTTGGCCTAGTTTTACGAAACCAATCCAAAGAAACGAAATGGAAGAAAAGCTTGATACTTCGTATGGGATGAGGAGAATTGAAGTAAGGTCTAAAACATCAGATTCACATCTGGGCCATGTTTTTGATGATGGGCCTGGTCCGGACCGAGCTCGTTATTGTATTAATTCTGCAGCACTCCGATTTGTGCCTAAAGACCAGTTGGAAGAGAAGGGGTATGGGCAGTACAGAAGTTTATTTGAAAAGTAAAAAAAGGACTGATTTAAATAGTAAGGACCCCTAAAAATAAGATTCAAACTCTAATTTTTAGGGGTCACTTTTTTCTGTTAAGGATTTCGCAGACCTTTTATTTTCTTAATTTACTTTTTGAATTCTGCCTTCTATTTTATATTCGAAAGGAGAAGGTAAGGTTTTTACATAATCAACGGTCGCATCTAAATCAACTGGACCAACTTCCATATCTGTCGATAGCTTACCAAAGCTCGTGCTGATATTTCCATACATATAGTTATTAATGACTGCTGTATATTCCTTAGTAGGATCCACTTTACTGCCATCAGGTAAGAGGATATCGATGACTTTACCGTTTTTCGCTTGGTCATCATACGTGTACGTATAGTTAAAACCGGATACATGGTAATCTAAACCTCTTGCTGTAATTTGCTCATTTAAAACAACTTCTAAATCAGCTCCGCTAAGCTTTACTTTGTTTAATACGTTACCAAAGGGTTGGATGGCGAATAAATCACCAAATGTCACCTCGCCTGCATCTAATGGAGAGCGTACACCGCCGCCATTCATTAAGGCGAAATCTGAATCCATGGCTGCCTTCATACCATCTGCAATTAAATTACCGAG
>JAZUQD010000079.1:0-3223 GCA_045605505.1 Pradoshia sp. | reverse complement strand
CGACTTGCATGTATTAGGCACGCCGCCAGCGTTCGTCCTGAGCCAGGATCAAACTCTCCATAAGATGTTTGATCTAGCTAATGTTTTTAAAGCAAATTGACGAGATTTTAAAAATCTCTTATTTTAGACTTGCTTGGCGTTTCGTTTTGTTTAGTTTTCAAAGAACAATCTGTTTTGTTGTCGTTTCGGCGACTTAACTATCATATCAAGTTAGCAACCTTTTGTCAACAACTTTTTTTAATTTGTTTTTTATCTTTCTTTGCTTCCCTGTGTTTCTCGGTCAGCTAAATTAGTATATCAACTTATAATCGAGAATGCAATACTTTTTTATAAAAAATATAAAACAAATATAAACAGGCTTATAACCAACTATGATTAGCGGCATTCTCTCAGTTACAGTTACTATAATCTACACATTTTTATAACTCATTCTCACACTTCCATAAACAGGCCAAGTTTTATGCCCCAATGTTAAATAAACAATAATTGACGCAAATAATCTATAAAAAAACAACACCTCTTTCTATATGAAAGAGGTGTTATCAGTAAAAAACCTATTTAATACAAACGTAATGTAGTAAGTTTTTATTCTTCATCTTCTTCAGTTGGTTCCTGTAAATCAATATCTGTACTTAGTTCTGATTCTTCTCCTGATAATTCCTGTTCGTCATCCTCAGGAGATTCTTCTTCTTTTTGTACTTTGGCCACTGTGGATACAAACTGATCATCACCTGCTTCAAGTCTGATCAATTTAACTCCCATTGTATTTCTTCCTAAACGGGAAATTTGACCTACATCCATACGGATGATAACACCAGCAGCTGTAATAACCATTAGATCTTCTTCACCTGTAACAGTTTTTACAGATACTAAAGAACCTGTTTTATCCGTTATATTACACGTCTTGATTCCTTTACCGCCACGGCTTTGAATTCTATATTCTTCTTCGCCGGTCCGCTTCCCATAACCATTGCGAGTAACAATTAATATATCATCGTTTTCTTCAAGTATATCCATACCGACTACTTCATCATTCTCGCTTAAGGTAATACCCTTAACCCCGGTTGCTGTACGTCCCATTGAACGGACATCAGTTTCTGGGAAACGAATCAATTGACCTTCTTTTGTTCCAATGATAATGTTTCGAGTTCCATCGGTTAGTTTAACAGAAATCAATTCATCGTTCTCACGTAAACCAACTGCAATCAATCCGTTATTTCTTATATTGGCAAATGAAGATAATGGAGAACGTTTGGATATCCCTTGTTTAGTTGTAAAGAATAAGAACCAATCATCCACAAATTCTTCAACCGGAATAATCGCATTAACCCACTCGTCTTTATCAATTTCGAGTAAGTTTATTATCGGAAGACCTTTAGCAGTCCGTCCATATTCAGGGATTTCGTACCCCTTCGAACGATATACTTTCCCTTTATTCGTGAAGAAAAGGATCGTATCATGCGTGGAAGTTGTAAGCAGGTGTTCAACGAAATCATCCTCATTGGTGCCCATTCCCTGAATACCACGTCCTCCACGACGCTGACTTCTATATGTTGAGGCTGGAAGACGCTTAATATATCCTTTATTTGTTAAAGAGATTACGATATTTTCTTGAGGAATTAAATCTTCATCCTCAATATGCTCCAAGCCGGTCAGAACAATTTCTGTTCTTCTCTCGTCATTAAAACGTTCTTTAATCTCAGATAACTCTTCACGAATTAAGTCTAGAAGCTTTTCTTCATCGGCAAGGATTGCTCTTAACTCACCAATCAATGTCATAAGCTCATTATATTCATTTTCGATTTTATCTCTTTCTAGACCTGTTAATCGTTGTAGACGCATATCAAGGATTGCCTGAGCTTGCTTTTCAGACAATTCGAATTTAGTCATTAATCCTTCTCGGGCAATATCAGTAGTTTGAGAACCACGGATTAAGGCTATAATTTCATCAATATGATCTAGGGCAATTCGTAGTCCTTCTAAAATATGCGCTCTTGCTTCTGCTTTTCGAAGTTCAAATTGCGTTCTTCTGCGAATAATTACCTTCTGATGTTCCAAATAGTAATAAAGCATTTGTTTTAGATTCAGAACCTTCGGCTGATCATCAACAAGAGAGAGCATGTTAATACCAAAGGTCGTTTGCATAGCTGTGTGCTTATACAAATTATTTAAAAGTACATTGGCATTTGTGTCTCTTCTTAATTCAATTACGATACGCATTCCATTACGGTCTGACTCATCTCGTAAGTCTGTAATACCTTCGATTTTCTTATCACGTACCAACTCTGCAATACGCTCAACCAACTTGGCTTTGTTCACTTGGTATGGAAGTTCCGTTACAATAATGACCTGTTTGCCGTTTGATTTCTCTTCAATAAACGATCTTGCTCTTAGCGTGATAGAACCACGGCCAGTTTCGTAAGCTTTGCGAATACCGCTTCTTCCTAAAATTTGACCAGCAGTTGGAAAATCTGGTCCAGGGATAATTTCCATCAATTCCTGTATGGTGATTTCAGGGTCTTTACTTAAAGCAAGCACCCCATCAATTACCTCTCCCAACTGATGTGGAGGGATATTCGTAGCCATACCAACTGCAATTCCGGAAGAACCATTTACAAGTAGGTTAGGAAAACGTGATGGAAGTACGACAGGTTCCTTTTCTGAACCATCATAATTGTCTCGGTAATCAATTGTATCTTTGTTTAAGTCTCTAACTAGTTCCATTGATATTTTAGACATACGGGCTTCTGTATAACGCATCGCCGCAGCTGAATCACCATCAACAGACCCAAAGTTACCATGTCCCTCAACCAGCATATATCTAAGGTTGAAATCCTGAGCCATACGAACCATCGTGTCATAGACTGCCGTATCACCATGAGGATGGTACTTACCGATAACTTCACCAACGATACGTGCTGATTTCTTAAATGCTTTATCGGATGTCATACCTAAATCATTCATAGCATACAAAACACGTCTATGAACAGGTTTCAACCCGTCACGAACATCTGGAAGTGCTCTGGCTACGATAACACTCATAGCATAATCCAAGAATGATGTTCTCATTTCATGACTTATATTTATTTCTTTTACTCTCGAGTTTTCCATTTCCGCCATGGAATTACCTCCTCTTATCCGCAAAATCCAGTTATACATGTAAAAAGACAGGATAGATGTTGTCTATCCTGCAGAGAAAATGTATGGATCGCTATTCCCCAAA
>JAZUQD010000078.1:0-14874 GCA_045605505.1 Pradoshia sp. | reverse complement strand
AAAACAGCTGATGATGTAATCAATATTCTTAATAAAAAATCCGGTATGCTTGGTGTGTCCGGTTTCTCCAGCGATTTACGTGATATTGAACAAGCTGCTGAAGAAGGTAACGAGCGTGCTGAATTGGCTATATCTAAATTTGCCGACGGTATTCACAAATATATCGGTTCCTATGCAGCAAAAATGAATGGTGTAGACGCAATCATTTTCACTGCAGGTATCGGAGAAAATAGTTCTGAAATCCGTGCACGTGTATTAAAAGGCTTGGAATTCATGGGCGTATATTGGGATCCAGCTTTAAACAATGTACGTGGAAAAGAGCAATTTGTGAATCATCCATATTCACCGGTTAAAGTTATCATCATCCCAACAGATGAAGAAGTAATGATTGCCCGTGATGTAGTACGTTTAACACATTAATAACTGGCTGAAAAGGGAAATTACGAATAGTGATTCTCCTTTGAAGCTAATGGAAAAGGAATTCAGAAATGGTCTTTTTAGGCCATAGTCTGAATTCCTTATTTATTTTAAGGAATTTTCAAATTTATATACAGTAAAATTAGGAATATCTTCATTCATCTGGGTTCTTCATTTCGTCTTTCTTCTTATAAGCTTTTGAATATACTCTTCCATATCATCTTTGGCTTTCCCTCTTCTATTCAGTCAAATTGGTGACACTTGACTGAATAGAAGAGGGAAGCGCAAACAAAGAAACTGCAGATAAGATTTTAAATAATCAAACACTGAACTACAGTCTTAAATTGGGACTTTATGATCATTCTAAAACAGCATCACTAGTGCAAGCATTTAGGCAATGAAGGAAAAGGGACGATTTGTGATATACTTTTTATAATAGACCATTTAAAGAGGTGATCATTTGGCGTTTACTAAACGAGATCAGGAAATTTGGATGGATTTAAAAGAATGGGAAGCAGAGATGAAAGCGAGTGAACCAACTGATTTTGAAACCTATTATGATCGTTGGATTGAGAATATGTTCAGGCTGTTGCCGGAAAGTACACAACAGGAACTTTTCTCTAAAATGGATAATTGGCTATTTCATCTTCATGCCATGATTCATGAGTCTCAATTTCAAATGGATGCGCGAAATCGAATAGTTACAAATGCACGTATTTTCAATGAAAATATATCTACATTGAGTGACTTAAAAGATCTTTCCATTGATCAGCTCTCCTATATTGCTGAACAGCAAGTGGCCAAACATCGGCTATATTCTTTTATTCAGGGGGGCTTTTCGGCTATTAATGGCGGCCTGGTTCTGGCAGCAGATTTGCCAGCTCAAATGGTGATCAACTTAAGAAGCATTCAGCTGGTTGGTATTTCATATGGTTTTGAAATGAATACACCTTATGAAATTATGCTTTCATTAAAGGTATTCCATGCAGGTACAATGCCTGATCGGATGCAAAAGTACTTTTGGGAAAACTTAATGGAAGATTTGAAACACCCTCCATCTTATTTTTATGAAGGGGAGGAAGAGATGAGTAATGTATTTTGGTTTGACCAGCCTATTAAACAAATGATGAAGGTTATGGCTATATATTTCTTCAGGAAAAAAGTCTTCAAGGGATTCCCAGTTATCAGTGCGGCAATTGGATCGGGTGCAAATTACCGTTTAACTAAAAGAGTGACAGATTTCGCTGATAAATTTTATAAATACCGATATTTAAGTGAGAAAGAGAGCCTTTCTTGATTAGAGTTACATATCAACAAAGTGTGAAACTCTTCTAGCAAAGATAGAATTGCATAATATATGAATAAAATAAGTAGAAGCCGTCCTAAATTAAGGGCGGTTTTTTTGAGTGAATAGTTTCATTATAAATGCGTCTTACCTGTTATATTTTGATTGGTTCGGTACCAAATCCATAAATCATTAATGATTGAAGCATGTTCAGCAATTTCATAATTAAGGGTACACGCTGCTTCAAAATCGTCCTCATCATTTAAGAGATTTAATTTATGATTAATCATTCTTTCCAATTCTGCTATACGTTCCGGAATTGTTCCTCTAATCTGTTCCCAATGAATAAGAATAGCATCTTGCACCCCTAATGAGTAAACAGAAAAGTCTTGTTTTAAGCTAGGAATCGGTATTCCGAGACGTTCATTGTAAATAAAAAAATCGTCCATCGTAACTCTCCCCCTCAACATTTAGTTCATAAAAATAGTTTACACAATTGGGCAGTTATATACTAATTTCTTTTTTATAAAGATTAAAATTGCCGATAAACAATTCAGGTAAAAATAAATTTTCAGTTAACACTTGAAAAAGTAACATATTGTTGGTAAAGTGAATAACATATTCTAATGCATAAAAATATTATTTATTGAATAAATATACATCGGAGGGGAACGTTCATGAATAAAGATAAAGTAGTTCTTGCCTATTCAGGGGGATTAGATACATCGGTTGCTATTTCCTGGTTAAAACAAAAGGGATATGACGTTGTGGCATGCTGCCTGGACGTAGGAGAAGGTAAAGATTTAGATTTTATAAAAGAGAAAGCAATTAAGGTTGGTGCTTGTACTTCTTATGTTATAGATGCAAAGGAAGAATTCGCGAATGATTTTGCCTTGATCGCTCTTCAGGCTCATGCGATGTATGAAGGCAAATATCCTTTAATATCAGCTTTATCAAGACCGTTAATCGCTAAAAAGCTGGTAGAAGTAGCGGAAAAGGAGAATGCCGTCGCTGTTGCACATGGCTGTACTGGTAAAGGGAATGACCAGGTACGTTTCGAAGTGTCTATTCAAGCTTTAAATCCAAATTTAAAAGTATTTGCTCCTGTCAGGGAATGGGGCTGGTCTCGTGAAGAGGAAATTGAATATGCTAAACAAAACAATATACCAATTCCGATTAATTTGGATAGTCCCTATTCAATTGATCAAAATTTATGGGGACGCAGTAATGAATGCGGTGTTCTTGAAGATCCTTGGGCAGCTCCTCCGGAAGGCGCATATGATTTAACTGAAGCTCTTGAACATACACCTGATACTCCTGATATGGTAGAGATCACATTTAAAGAAGGAGTACCTATTGCCTTAAATGGCATAGAATATCCATTATCCACACTGATTCTAAATCTTAATCATCTAGCCGGTAAACATGGCGTTGGCAGAATTGATCATGTGGAAAATCGGCTGGTTGGAATTAAATCAAGAGAAATATATGAATGTCCAGGTGCCCTGACATTAATTAAAGCGCATAAGGAACTTGAAGATTTAACAATGGTAAAAGAACTGGCACACTTTAAGCCGGTCATTGAAAAGAAATTAACAGAGCTTATTTATGAAGGGCTATGGTTCTCGCCGCTGAAAGATTCTCTGATTGCCTTTTTGAAACAATCTCAAAGCTTTGTAACGGGTGTCGTTCGCGTTAAATTATTTAAAGGGCATGCCATTGTAGAGGGTCGGAAATCTGATTACTCTCTTTATAATGAAAATCTGGCAACCTATACCTCAGCGGATGAATTTGACCACGGAAGTGCGGTTGGCTTTATCAATTTATGGGGATTACCTACAAAAGTGAACAGCCAGGTTCATATGCAAAAGAAGGTGTCCGTGTGAAAAAACTCTGGGGAGGCAGATTTACGAAAACGGCCGAAGAATGGATTGATACCTTTGGCGCCTCCATCTCTTTTGACCAGGAATTAGTGATGGAAGACCTTGAAGGAAGCCTCGCCCATGTGACGATGCTTGGTGCCTGTGGAATTCTAGTAGAAGAAGAGGTTCAGTTAATTAAGAATGGGCTGAACTCTTTAAAAGCAAAGGCGGAAAAAGGAGAGCTATCTTTTTCGGTAGAATATGAAGATATCCACTTAAATTTAGAGAAATTACTTATAGATGAAATTGGACCGGTTGGAGGAAAATTGCATACGGCCAGAAGCCGTAATGATCAGGTAGCAACTGATATGCATTTATATTTACGAGCCCAGGTCTCAGAAATCATTGATGAAATTACGGAATTCCAAAAAACGCTGGTTCAGGTAGCTGAGAAACATATTGAGACACTTGTTCCGGGATATACTCATTTGCAAAGAGCTCAGCCAATTTCATTAGGTCATCATTTTATGGCGTATTTTTGGATGCTTCAGCGTGATAAGGATCGTTTGCAGGACAGCTTAAAGAGAATTAATCTCTCTCCACTTGGTGCAGGTGCTCTGGCAGGTACCACATTTCCGATTGATCGTGAACTGACTGCTGAGTTAATGGGGTTTGACGGAATATATAAAAATAGTTTGGATGCGGTAAGTGATCGTGACTTTATCGCAGAATTTCTGAATAATGCCTCCTTAATCATGATGCATCTGTCCAGATTCAGCGAGGAAATTATATTATGGTCCAGTCAGGAGTTTCATTTTATCGAGTTAGATGATACTTTTTCAACAGGCTCGAGCATTATGCCTCAAAAGAAAAATCCAGATATGGCTGAGCTGATTCGGGGGAAAACAGGCCGTGTATATGGAAATACGTTTGGCTTATTAACACTCTTAAAAGGCTTGCCGCTTGCTTACAACAAGGATATGCAAGAGGATAAGGAAGGGATGTTCGATACTGTCATAACGGTAAAAGGATCTTTGAAGATTTTTAATGGAATGATCGAGACCATGAAGGTTCATACCGATGTGATGAAGGAAGCGGTTTACAATGATTTTTCAAATGCGACCGAACTGGCTGATTATTTAGCTGCAAAGGGAATCCCCTTTCGTGAGGCTCATGAAATCGTCGGTAAATTAGTCCTTTTTTGTATACAAAAAGGATATTACCTGCTCGATATTCCACTCGAAACTCTTAAAGAAGCATCTGATCTTATCGAAGAAGATGTATATGAAGCATTGAAACCGGAAGAGGCTGTGAGAAGAAGAAACAGCGCAGGTGGAACAGGTTTTAACCAGGTGAGAATGGCTATTGATCAAGCTAAGAGTATATTTGATTAATAGTTAATCCGGCAGGAGGCCGAAAAGCTATTAAACATACTTTTGGGAGTAGGACTCACAAAGGTAAGGGAGCTATTTAGGATTTCTTCTGCAGGGACATGTAAAATAGGAAATGAGGAGCGGGCTATCCGCTCTTTTTTTCGGAAAATAGGAAGCAAAATGATACCGCTCCTCCTATTTTGAATTCCTATCCCTAAAAATCATACCAGCTACCTTCCCACCTATGAGAGCCGTAATGCCAGCAAAAAGGCCGGCATATATTGGTTTCTCCCATTCAATTAAAAATCCAGCAATGGTAAGTATAGTACCGACAAATAAACCCGTGAAAATGGCTTCGCGAAATCTAAATTCCCTCTTGCTTCTAACCATTACAGTGCCTCCCGGCTAAGATAAGTTTTTTAACAGACGAACCCCTTTTTTTAAAAAGTTGTGGTGGTGTATCATCAAACAGCCATCCAGTTACACCCTCCACATCTTCAAATATATATTCATGTAGTTCAAAAGATTTGTTTGAATCGTATCCATTCATACGAAAAGAAATCCCATGTGTAAAAGACATGGGATTTCTGGATGTTTATATTGGGTTACTCTGCTACTTTTTGTTCAGCAGGTTTTTCGTCGGAACGAATAACCATTACATCGCATTTTGCATAGCGAATAATGTGTTCGGACACACTTCCGATAAAGAAACGCTCAACAGCATTTAAACCAGTTGCACCACATATAATTAGGTCCACATTAAATGATTTCGCGATATCTTTAGGAATTTTCACTTTTGGAGAGCCAAATTCAATACTAATGGCTACATCTCTTACGCCGGCATCAAGTGCCATTTGTTTATATTCTTCTAAAAGGTCTTTTGCATATTGTTCAGCACTCTCGGAAATGGAAATGCTGTACGCCTCAACTGCAGCAAAGGTACGGTTGTCGACAACATGAGCTAATACTAACCTGGCATCATTTCTTTTAGCCACGTCAATTGCTTTTTTAAACGCCCATTCTGCTTCCTGTGAACCGTCAACTGCCACAAGGATATTATTATAGGATATTGCCATATTAATCTCCTCCTTTAAGTATATCTATATTATACTACAAATTACACGAAAAGTCGGAAAATTATATGAACATATTTTGAAAAGAAGTGGAATTTCTGAAAATAATACAAAATCAGATGCTTTATTTGCAGAGATAATTATTTTAAAATAATTATTAGGGTGATTGTGATTGAAAAGTTTCTTACCCTGTGTATATGATTCTATCTTTCATAAAATAAAAAACAGCGAGGGTTTCTCGCTGTTTGGGGATTATTATAGAGTAACTAATTCTTTCGGGAATTTAGTAAGTATTTCCACGCCGTTTTCAGTCACATACAAGTCATCTTCGATCCGTACACCGGCTTTCCCAGGAACGTATATACCAGGTTCGATTGTAAAGACCATTCCTTCCTGAAGAGGCAGGTTGTTTATTTCGGTTAGGGAAGGATATTCATGCACACTGATACCTAGTCCATGACCAAGACGGTGAGGGAAATAGTCACCATAGCCTTTGTTTCTTATAATATTACGGGCTGTTAAATCGATTTCGGCGCAGGTTTTACCAGGTCGGCAGGCTTCAACAGCAGCAATTTGGGCTTCGAGTACAGTGTTGTAGATTTCCTTCTGAACATCATTTATTTGCCCGTAAGCAACTGTGCGTGTGATATCAGAACAATATCCATCTACGACTACACCTAAGTCAAAGAGGACCAAGTCGCCTTTTTTGACTTTAGTTTGTCCTGGAACTCCGTGAGGAGAAGCGGCATTTTCACCAGTCAGTACCATTGTAGCAAAGGACATTTCCGATACGCCTTCTTTTTTTAATTGATACTCTAATGCAGCCAGTATTTCCATTTCTGTTTTACCTTCTGCAATTTCTTCCGTTCCAATTTTCACGGCATAATCAGCAAGGCGACAAGCTTCTTTAATGATTTTTAACTCAGATGGACTTTTAATCATTCGCAGTTGGCGCATTTTTTCTTCCGCTGATAAGTATGTAGGATGATTTAAAATGGAATTAAGTCCTTCAAGACGTTCCATTGTTAAATGTTCTTTTTCAACTGCTAGTGTTTGAATGTTAATATTTCGTTTTTTTAATGTTTCCTTAATCAGTTCCCAAGGATTTTGTGTATCAGATATTCCGAGTACTTCATAGCGCCAGCCAGCTTGTTTTGCATCTGGCACTTCCATTTGGGGGCAAATTAAAATAGGTTCTTCAGTAGGAAAGGCGAGTACAGCCAATAAACGTTCATGAGGGTCGCTATAGAACCCGCTCAGATAAAATACGTTTTCTGTAGATGTAATAAAAGCAGCATCTGCCTGTTTTTCAGTCAGCCAATTTGCCAGTTGGTTTAGGTTGCTCATAATGTCCCTCCATTTAATTTTTTAAAATGTTACTATGTCAGTAGCGTATCAATTATATGATATAAAGTAAATTGTTAGAAAACTAAAAAAAGAGGGTATTTTACTTGGAAAATACAGAAAGGACTGAATGAAATGAAGGTATCCTATCATGGACATTCCGTTGTGAAAATTGAAACAAAAGGGAAGCAATTGCTGATTGATCCGTTTATAACGGGAAATGAATTGACGGATTTAACAGTAGAGGATGTAAAACCAGATTATATTTTAATTACCCATGGACATGATGATCATTTGGGTGATACTGTCCAGTTGGCAAAAAAACATGATGCACTTGTTATTTGTAATTTTGAATTAAGTACATACCTAGGATGGAAAGGTGTAAAAACACATGGCATGTCCATTGGAGGAGCTTATGACTTTGATTTTGGCAGAGTTAAACTGACCCAAGCTTTTCATGGAACGGGATTCGAGGAAAATGGCCAATTGATTTACGGCGGAATGCCTGCTGGACTATTGATTACTGCGGAAGGAAAAACGGTTTACCATGCTGGAGATACAGGGCTGTTTTCAGATATGAAGCTGATTGGGGATCGTCATCCTATTGATTTGGCCTTCTTACCGATCGGAGACAATTTTACTATGGGACCTGAGGATGCTGCCTTGGCTGCAGAATTTCTTCATCCTAAACAAGTAGTTCCTATCCACTATAATACGTTTCCTCCTATTAAGCAGGATCCCTATTATTTTGCATCCTTATGTGAAAAGAATCTTGTTCAGGTGTTAAATCCGGGAGAGTCTATTGAATTATAAAGAGACAAAATGATAGGAGCTAAAAAGGTATTGGATGTAAATCCAATACCTTTTTGATTGTAATGGTATGGCTATTTTCCTTTAAAGACATATCCAAAATCCTTCATATTTCAAATTAGTTTCCTGTATGATCTTAGAGCTTTATGTGTGCTTCTTTTTTTTTCGTTTATTCATATATTTATTCTATAGGAGGGATTAATCAATGAAAATCCGTTATGGAATCTGTTTGGTAAGCAGTTTAGCCATGATGATATGGGCGCTTCCCTATTTATCATTTGAAGGGAGTATGGAAGAAAGTCTTTTTTCATCCGCATGGCTTGTACTGGCATTTAGTGTATTGGGTGGGAATCTATCAGCTATTCTTTATAGAGAGGGGGAAAAACGGACAACCGTACAGGCAAAAAATGCAAAAAAACCCCTTATTTCCAAGCAATATAAAAGGTTACATTGATTGAATGGAGCGTTTCCCATTATAATAGTAATAATGGATAACGAAAAAGGGTGAATAGCTTGGCTACTAAGCATGAACAAATACTAGCATATATTGATGAACTTCCAATCGGTCAAAAAATTTCGGTACGGCAAATTGCAAAAGCACTGACCGTTAGTGAGGGTACCGCCTATCGAGCAATTAAAGAGGCAGAAAATCAAGGGTATGTCAGTACGATTGAAAGAGTTGGAACCATTCGTATTGAACGAAAGAAAAAAGAAAACATAGAGAAACTGACATTTGCTGAGGTAGTCAATATAGTGGAGGGTCAGGTACTTGGAGGCAGAACGGGGCTTCATAAAACACTGAATAAATTTGTCATCGGTGCTATGGAACTGGATGCGATGATGCGTTACACAGAGGCGGGCAATCTTCTAATTGTCGGGAACCGTGTTAAGGCGCACGAACTTGCGTTAACAGCAGGAGCAGCTGTTCTCATTACCGGTGGGTTTGATACGGTAGAATCTGTTAAAAAGCTGGCTGATGAGTTACAAATGCCCGTGATTTCTACTTCTTATGATACCTTTACGGTTGCCACTATGATTAATAGGGCAATTTATGATCAGCTTATCAAAAAGGAAATATTACTTGTTGAAGATATTCTTATTCCAATTGAGCAAACAGAAGTACTGAAAGTGGGCAACACAATAGAACGTTGGACAGAGCTGAATAGAACAACAAAACACAGCCGGTTCCCGGTAGTCGATGAAAATCTTCGTTTACAGGGAATGGTCACATCCAGGGATATTCTTGGACAGGAAGCTTCCGTGCAGATTGAAAAGGTGATGACTAAAGATCCAATTTTTGTAGGGGAAAAGACAAGTGTAGCTTCAGCCGCTCATATGATGGTTTGGGAAGGTATTGAATTACTGCCAGTCGTGGATAATCGTAATCTGTTAATTGGAATCATAAGCAGACAAGATGTTCTGAAGGCACTGCAAATGAGTCAGCGCCAGCCGCAGGTTGGAGAAACAA
Source organism: Pradoshia sp. (assembly GCA_045605505.1). GTDB lineage: Bacteria > Bacillota > Bacilli > Bacillales > Pradoshiaceae > Pradoshia. Next base: position 5,242 of record JAZUQD010000078.1, on the reverse strand, counting down.
TTGACGATGTTATAGCGAATCAAATGACAGTAGTTCAAGGTGAGGATATTTATCAGTGTGAAGTGACGCCGCAAATGACTAACCACTTAGGGACTATATCGTATGGCGTATTTACGGCAATGGTCATTGAAGCGACAAATAGAGTCATGCGTGGATATAAACGTGGTGAGTTGGTTGTTGAAAATATGACGGTTTATTTCCTTAAGCCTGTGCAGCTTGAGAGCAAGCTGAAAATCGTTCCAAAGGTATTGGAGATCGGCAGGAAGTTTGGAAAAGTTGATATAGAAGTCTTCAATGATGGCAAATTAGTCGGAAAAGCGATGATGACATGCCAATTATTAGAGAGAACGTAATCTGTTATATAAAAAATTGCCTTTATAGGAGCTATAAAGGCAATTTTCCTTATTAAAAGATTAATTCAATGTGATACCTTATTTCATAGCTGCCTGATATTCCTCTTCAGCCAGGGGAGCATAATGTTTATACATTTTTATACCGTTATAAACACTCATTCCACCTACTAGGATGAAGATGGCAGCAACGATATAGGTAACAGCCATATCAAAGAGGAATAGCTGATTAAGGCCAAATAGAGCTACAAATAATCCTAACGCAATTGAGGATTTCCCGGTTAAATAGGCCCTTTGCATGGGCAGCTTGGTTCTGAAATACTTTGTCTTATAGTAAATAAAGAAAGAAAAAGACATTACAATTAAAAATACGAATATTTTCATGTGCTGGTGCCTCCAAATGGTTTGTATTCCTATATTGTACAAGAAGTTGAAAAAATGTACCAATTATGGATTTCTGTACCTTTATAGGATTTTTATTTATATAGGAAGGCCAGTCGAATGGAATACATAAATAAGCAATTAGAAAAAGGAGAATAGCGATGAAAGAACGGATTATAGAGGCGATTAAAAAGTACGAAACAATTATTCTGCACAGGCATGTCCGACCGGACCCTGACGCTTATGGTTCACAATGTGGATTAGGTGAAATCATTAAATATTCTTTCCCGGAAAAAAAGGTTTTTATGGTTGGGCAAGAAGAGGAATCTCTCCATTTTTTAAAGCGTCTTGATGTGATTTCTGATGAAGTTTATGAAGGGGCTTTGGTCATTGTATGTGATACAGCCAATCAGGCAAGGGTCTGTGATCAGCGTTATACGAAAGGTGATATGCTCATTAAAATAGACCATCATCCAAATGAGGATCCATACGGAGATCTTTTATGGGTAGATACATCAGCCAGCTCTTGCAGTGAAATGATTTATGAATTATTTGAGTATGGAAAAGACAAAGGTTTACATATGAATCAAGAAGCAGCACGCTTATTATATGCAGGGATTGTTGGTGACACGGGAAGATTCCTTTATCCAAGCACGTCTGATAAAACATTCCTGTATGCAGGTGAGCTAATACAATATGGATTTGATCGCTCAGACATTTATAATGGCATGTATGATGTAGATGAAGCGGTCGTCCGCCTGAATGGATATGTATTTGAAAACTTTAAAATAATGGATTCAGGAGTAGGTGTAGTCGTTATTAAGCAGGAAACGATGAACCAATTCGGTGTAAAACCGTCCGAAGCTTCTTTGCTCGTTAGTACATTAGGGTCTGTAAAGGGAATCAATGCATGGGTATTCTTTATAGAAGAAAATGAGGAAATACGTGTTCGCCTAAGATCGAAAGGTCCTGTCATTAATGGAGTAGCCATGAAATACAATGGAGGAGGCCATCCTATGGCATCTGGAGCTACTATTTACAATTGGGACGATATGGATCATGTCATTCAAGATCTCGTACAGGTTTGCTCTGACTACTTAGCCTAAATAATACGTTTGACAGCCAGGTACCCAATTGGTGTGCCTGGCTGTTTTTAAATTTGTTTTATCGATAGATCAATTTCGATATGCGTGTAAATAATTAATTCTTTGACTTCTAATTGGTAGTTTCTACCGTTTATTTTGATATTTTTATTAATGACAGCTCTCTTAAGGAGCTCTTTTCCGCGGCTGACGCTTTCCAAATCTTTGCCTAATAAACTGTCAAAATCTTTCTTGATGCTTTGCTCTACTTCAAAGATACTGAGCGGGTCTAGTCTATATTTTTTATAATTTGTTATACGGACAGATAGATCCTGTACGAGTAATTTACTTTCATTTTTCTTATTCAAAATTTCATATTCATTTTGCCATATTTCCACTTCATCGTGTAATTCTTTAATGGCATTCTGTTGTGTTTCTATCAACTGAATCTGTTTTTCCTGCAGGTCACCAAACATATACAAAAAAAGAGCCCAGCTAATGATCGCTCCCATAATCATTCCTGCAAAAAAACGCTGCCATAGGGGGTTGCGATAATACGGTGGGATTCTCATGGATTCAAGTGCTCCTGTGTCAGCCATTGGATAATGAGAGCGCCGGCCTGAGCACCTCCAAGGGCGGATATAATTATCAAAATTTGTTTGAATAAATCTTTGGTTGCTCCGTGAAAGATGCCTCGTTCAAATGAATATACCGCATCAAATGTTCCGCCGATAGCTGCTACAATAGCCCAAATTCTCAATCCTTCGGAAAGGCGGAATACGTGAGTTAAGGGTGGTTGACCGGTTATAAAAGCAGCGAGTCCTCCGATTAATGATCCGCCTAATAAAACACCAAATGATATAAAAAAACTGTTTATAAAAGCAGGTAAAAAAGCTTGATTCATCATCCTCGTCCTTTTTGTTTTTTTACATATATATGAGGGCGGGATAATCAATATGTACTTGACCAAAAAGTTATCCAACTTTCACCGAACATATTTTCTTTTTAGGCATTGGACTTCTATAATAGAGATAAGAGAAAATTTCTCCTACTTACTAAAATGTTAATTAAGGATGTGACAAAAGAATGTCATTAATCCATCTTCATGTATATAGCGCTTATAGTCTTCTCGAGAGTACGTTATCGATTAAAGATATTGTTACCTCGGCGAAGAATAATGGTTTCAGCAGTATAGCACTAACAGATCGTAATGTTATGTATGGGGCCGTGTCTTTTTACAAGGAATGCATGGCCCAAGGAATCAAGCCTATTATCGGTTTGACTGCAGATATATTTGACGATGAAGAGCATAAAAGCTACCCTCTTATTTTGCTAGCGAAGGATAATGAGGGATATCATAACTTGATGAAAATATCGAGTGCGATTCAAACAAAGTCACCGAATGGATTACCATTCAGATGGCTGAAAGGATATGCAAGAGGTCTTATTGCCATTTCTCCTGGTAGAGAAGGGGAAATTGAGAGTGCGCTTACAGAGCGTGACAGTGAGGCAGAGAAGATCCTGTTAAAATACAAAAAATTGTTTGGCAATCATTCTTTCTATCTTACATTACCTAAATCCCATACAGACGATATGGGACGTGAGCTGATCAAGCGATTGGCTGACCATACAAACACCAAGCTTGTCGCAACTCAACATATTTGTTATTTGAAAGAGGAAGACTCACTGGCTTATCAGGCTTTAACTTGTTTGAAAAACAATCTAAAAGTAGAAGAACTTAATTATGTCGAATTGCCTATGGATGAAAAGAAGCATTTTGCTAGTCATTCTGAAATGATGGAATGGTATTCATCCGATGTGGAGGCGCTCGAAAATACGATTCATATAGCTGAACAATGCCAAGTAACATTGGAATTCCATCAAAGGTTACTTCCAAAGTTCCCAGTTCCAAATGATTTGTCAGCTCATCAGTATTTGACGGAAATTTGCAAGAAAGGATTCGCAAAACGTTATTCGAATCCAGATAAAAAGCATTATGAACGGTTGGAATTTGAATTGTCTGTTATTTCATCTATGGGATTCAGTGATTACTTCTTGATTGTTTGGGACTTTATGAATCATGCCAATAGACAAGGAATTCTTACTGGACCAGGACGTGGATCGGCTGCAGGGTCGATGGTTGCCTACGTACTTGGAATTACTAATGTAGACCCGATCAAATACAACCTCTTATTTGAGAGATTTCTGAATCCGCAAAGGGTGACAATGCCTGATATTGACATCGATTTTCCAGATAATCGCAGAGAAGAAATAATCCGTTACGTAGCAAATAAATATGGACCTATCCATGTGGCGCAAATTATCACATTTGGTACATTTGGAGCAAAGGCAGCTTTGCGGGATGCTGGCAGAGTATGTGGATTAAATACGAAGGAGCTGGATATGCTTTCTCGTTCCTTGCCTTCTATTAACGGGTTAACCATACAAACCGCCGAATCTGAATCTAGTCGTTTCCGTTCATGGATAAACGAGTCAGCTCTTCACAAACAAATCTATGAAATTGCAAGAAAATGGGAAGGTCTGCCAAGGCATACCTCCATACATGCGGCGGGAGTTATTATTACCGATCAGCCGCTGACGGATTTAATTCCGATTCAAGAGGGGCATGAGGGCGTCTATTTGACGCAATTCCCGATGGAGATTTTAGAAGAAATCGGCCTTTTAAAAATGGATTTTCTAGGACTTCGAAATTTAACCTTACTTGATCAAATTGTAAAACAGATTAATCGGTTATCAGGCACAAAGATTACATTAAATCAGATTCCATTGGATGATACGAATACATTTGAATTATTAAGCAGGGGATTAACTTCAGGGATCTTTCAGTTCGAATCCTCTGGCATGCAAAATGTCCTCAAAAAACTAAAACCGACTGTCTTCGAAGATTTAGTGGCAGTTAATGCTCTCTACAGACCTGGTCCAATGGATAATATCCCTACCTTTATCAATCGAAAACATGGAAATGAGCCCATCGCATTTCCGATTCCTGAATTAGAAACGATTCTTAAATCTACTTACGGGATTATTGTGTATCAAGAGCAAATTATTCAGATTGCTTCCACGATGGCCGGATTCAGTTTAGGAGAAGCAGATTTACTGAGACGAGCTGTGAGTAAGAAGAAAAAAGATGTGCTGGATGAACAAAGAGTTCATTTCGTAAATGGGGCGACTTCTAAAGGATATGAACATCATATAGCTAATGAAGTCTATGACTTAATCGTCCGGTTTGCAAACTATGGATTTAATAGAAGCCACGCGGTTGCTTACAGCTTGATTGCTTATCAATTGGCCTATTTAAAAGCAAATTATTTTTCAAGCTTTATGGCAGGGTTAATGACATCCGTGATTGGAAACGATGAAAAAATAGCTCAGTATGTTCAGGAATTAAAATCGAAAGAGTATGCTGTT
>JAZUQD010000077.1:0-2983 GCA_045605505.1 Pradoshia sp. | reverse complement strand
TGACTCTTCTTCATCCACATCATTTTATTGGTTATCTGATAGCGGAGATACGTATGGTGGAGGATCTGATTCTGGTTGTGATGGTGGCGGCGGAGGAGATTGATCGTTCCCGTGCAATACAATTTACCTCATAAAAGTGTTCTACCTACTAATTAATCATGTTTTTACTTCTAATCATACTTACTTATCGTATCAAGTTTATCTGAGCCTATAAAATTTGTAAGACTCTTTCTAATAATTTGTAGCTATTAATTATTAACAGGAAGTGATTAATTGAAAAAATCCCTACGGTGGGCTATTATTACTGCGATAATCATTGGAGTAGTTGTTTGGATTGCTAGTGAAATTATTCCGTTCTCGTACAGTGAGTGGAGCTTCTTCATTGGCTTAGGATTAACAGTTCTATTGTTCTTTTTTAACAGCAGCGGAGGTCCTTTAACTGCTGGAGCCACTTTAGAGGCGAGTCAATCAGTTTGGAAAATTCAGAAGGAAAAAAATGAGCTGAAAGTTAATGTGGGTGGAGTATTTTACGGTGCTGTCCTCTACACACTTGTTAGTTTAGTCAGTATGCTCATCATTTACTTCTAACTAGAATTCAAATAATTCAACAAACCACATTTCACCCTCTTAATTGCCTTACGATTAGTAAGAAACTTTATTAAAGCATAACGAGGCTGGGATATAGCTAGCTATAAGATAAAGAGAAGGGCGAATTTGAGTGTATTCAAATTCGCCCTTCTCTTTTTTGCGCTAAGATCTGTGGCTATATAGATTAATTGACGAATTTTCCGCTTTTTCCGGTAGCCTCCCAGTAATCATTCCGAAGGACTACCTTTTGTATTTTCCCGGAGGCTGTTTTTGGAAGTTCTCTTACAAAGGTTACTCCTGTTATCGCTTTAAAATGAGCTAACCTCTCTCTTGAATAAGCAATTAATTCCTTTTCAGTTACGTGTCTGCCCTCTCTTTGAACAATAAAGGCATGTGGAGTTTCGCCCCATTTTTCATGAGGAACAGCGATTACTGCTGCTTCTAATACATCAGGGTGGTCATATAGCACGCCCTCCACCTCTATAGAAGAAATATTTTCTCCACCGCTTATGATTACGTCTTTCTTCCTATCGACAATATCAATATGGCCGTATTCATCAACAGTAGCCATATCTCCCGTATGAAGAAATCCGTTTTTGATTGCCTCCATTGTCGCCTCTTCATTCTTCCAGTACCCTAACATGACTCCATTACTTCTCGTAATGACTTCCCCGATTTCTTTACCGTTATGCTCTACTTCTTCGCCATGATCAGTAACAACTTTAACTTCACAGCCAACCATTGATATCCCGGCCTTTGATTTAATTCGGTATTGCTCCTCAGTAGATAAGCCCTTTAATTCTGAGCGAACGACGGAAATTAAGCTCAAAGGAGAAGATTCGGTCATTCCATATACCTGTATGAAATCCCAGCCCAGCTCTTTTTCCACGCGTCTAACAAAAGCTGGCGGTGGCGCCGATCCGGCAATAACAACCCGAACTGCTTGTTCAATCTTTGAGCTATTCTGATCGTAATACTGCAGGAGCGCATTTAGCACGGTTGGAGCCATATGCATAACGTTTACTTTATGTTTTTCCAGGGTAGAAAAAATCATCTCAGGTGTCGTTCTTCGAGAGCAGACCTGAGTAGCACCGTTAGCCGTATAATAAAACGGAGAACCCCAACCATTCACATGAAACATCGGTAAAACATGAAGTAAAACATCTTCATCCGTTATCCGAAGATGATGCATCGTACTTAGAGCATGAAGATAGTTATTTCTATGAGTCAACATTACTCCCTTTGGATTCCCGGTTGTTCCACTTGTGTAGAGAAGGCTGCATACATCGTCTTCTTCTAACTGAAATCTCTCAAAGGCATTGGGACTTTGCTCTTCCAACCAAACATCATATCCTACCTCATCCGTCTCAGCATCTTTATAGTGAACGATAATTTTTTCAATCGTCTTAAGTTTATTTTTAATTGGCAAAATTAAATGGTAAAGGTCTTGGTCAACGAATAAAACTTTCGATTCACTATGGTTTAAAATAAATAGGTAATCATCTGGCTTTAATCGACTATTCAGTGGTACCATCACACCACCTAATTGGAAAATTCCATAAAAGCCCTCCAACATTTCTACAGAGTTTGGTGCTAAGTAAGCAACACGCTCCCCTTTTTGAACCCCCAATTTTTTTAAACCGTGAGATAATCGATTAACTCTTTCATTTAATTCATGATATGTAAATACCCTGTCTTCACATATGATGGCCTGCTTGTCCCCATACAAGCTTACGGCCCTGTCTAAAAATTGTGTAAGTATTAATGGTACATTCATTACTATATACCCCTTCAAAAAGTCCAAATGTTCTGAATTAATTAGGTTTAACATATTCTCTTGCTTTTTAAAATTACTTCTAACATTTTACAAGAAACACCAATTTCTTAAGAAACCTCCCTGCTAAAACGCTTACAAATCTCCCAAATAATTAATTCGACAAACACATTCAATATCTCCTGCAATAAAAATGAAAAAAGTAATATAAAAAGCACTCCGAAGAATGCTTGAGTTAATAATCACTTATTGGTTACATAGTATTTAATTGACTTTAAAAAAAATAAAAGACGAGGAAAACTTTATTACATTCCTATTTAGATAGGATTAGATCTATAGTCAAAAAATATACTCAAAAGGAATTTCCCCTCAACTTTTAACATTAGAGTCTGAGAAGTATCCGTAGGTCCCAAAAGATAAAAGATTGAAGGTCCATAGCTATTAGAAGATTGTCGCAAATAGAAAAAAACCATGTACATGTTGTACATGGTTTTATGACCCCTACGGGATTCGAACCCGTGTTACCGCCGTGAAAGGGCGGTGTCTTAACCGCTTGACCAAGGGGCCAAATGGCTCCGCAGGTAGGATTCGAACCTACGACCGCTCGGTTAACAGCCGAGT
>JAZUQD010000076.1:0-8100 GCA_045605505.1 Pradoshia sp. | reverse complement strand
ATTGGGCGAAGAAGGAGAAGGGTTTAAGATTGCCATGATGACCCTGGATGGCGGACGTAATGGAATTGCGGCACAGGCTGTCGGCATTGCTCAGGGGGCGTTAGATGCAGCAGTGGGTTATGCGAAGGAACGGGTCCAATTCGGCAAACCGATTTCCGCCCAGCAGGGAGTGGGCTTCAAGCTTGCCGATATGGCAACAAGTATTGAGGCTTCAAGATTATTAACCTATCAGGCGGCCTGGCTCGAATCTGAAGGACTTCCCTATGGAAAAGAGTCAGCCATGTCCAAATTATTTGCCGGGGATACGGCGATGAAGGTGACTACTGAAGCGGTACAGGTATTTGGTGGATATGGATATACAAAGGATTATCCGGTGGAACGATTTATGCGTGATGCCAAGATCACACAAATTTACGAAGGAACACAGGAAATACAAAGAATGGTCATCTCCAGGATGCTAACTAAAAATTAGTTTTTGATTTTCATAGAGTTCTTCCCGGTATTTCAAGCCGGGAAGAACGGTTTGTTAAGAGAGATACTGAGCGATTAGGGTGGGTGAAAGGGTGAAACGGATAGAGGTCCATGCCTCGGTAAAGGATGAGAGGCTGGTGAAAAGACGCCGGGATGAGATGATTAAAGGGGCGGTCTCCTTATTCATAGAGAAGGGCTATCACCGGACAACGACCAGGGAAATTGCAAAAGCAGCCGGATTCAGTATTGGAACACTCTATGAATACATTAGATCGAAGGATGATATTTTGTATCTGGTTTGTGACAATATTTACGATGAGGTGAAGAATCGTCTTCGAAAAGCGCTTGAAGAGAGTGAAGGAACGTTTTCCGGTTTGCGGTTAGGAATCGCCTATTACTTTAAAATCTGTGACGAAATGCAGAATGAAGTACTGGTCATGTACCAAGAAGCCAAATCCTTGAGTAAGGCGGCATTGCCTTATGTTTTAAATAAAGAAAATGAGATGGCTGATATGTTTGAGGAACTTATTCAGGCATGCGTTCAGCATGAGGAAATCGAATTAAGTCCAAAACAAATTCACTTGCTTGCCCATAACATTATCGTCCATGGGCAAATGTGGGCATTTAGACGATGGACACTAAGAAAGAGCTATACAATCGATCAATATATTGAGATGCAAACGCAGCTTCTTTTAAGCGGATTAGCCACTGGGGAAAACTGATATGCAAAGGGGAATGAGGAGAAGATGAATAAAGAATACAAACCAAAACACCCTATACGTTTAGTGACGGCTTCCAGTTTATTTGACGGACATGATGTTAGTGTCAATATTATGAGAAGAATTCTTCAGGCAAAAGGAGCGGAGGTCATCCACCTGGGTCATAATCGGTCTGTGGAAGAGATCGTCAATGCTGCAATTCAGGAGGATGTACAGGGAATAGCTGTTTCTTCCTATCAGGGAGGCCATGTGGAATTCTTTAAGTATATGTATGACTTGCTGAAGGAAAGAGGAGCCGGCCATATTCGGATTTATGGGGGCGGGGGCGGAGTGATTATCCCTCGAGAAATAAAAGAACTGCATGAATATGGGATTGCAAAAATTTTTTCACCGGATGACGGAAGAGAAATGGGCCTTGAAGGGATGATGGAGCTGGTCATGCGTGAATGTGATTATCCATTGCCTCCGCTTTTGGAAGGTAAGGAGGCCAAGCTTTCTGTATCGGAGCCATTATCGGTGGCGCGCGCCATTACGATAGCAGAAAACGGATTAATGGCTGGTCAGGAAGCCGCTGCTTTGGCAGATGAACTCCAGAATATGAAGGATAAACAAAATAACAGAATTCCAGTAATAGGCATAACAGGTACTGGAGGCGCAGGGAAAAGTTCGCTGACGGATGAACTAATCCGCCGTTTTATAAATGAAATTCCTGAGGAGAATATAGCGATTCTTTCGATAGATCCAACCAAGCAAAAAACAGGCGGAGCTCTACTCGGAGACAGAATTAGAATGAATGCTATTTTTCACCCGCGTGTGTATATGAGGAGTTTGGCGACACGGAACTCACGCTCTGAGCTGTCCGATTCTATTCAGGATGCTGTTGCTGTCGTAAAAGCAGCAGGATTTGATGCTATCATTATTGAAACAAGCGGAATTGGCCAAGGGGATGCAGCGATAACAGAAATATGTGATCTTTCATTGTATGTCATGACGAGTGAATTTGGAGCACCTTCACAGCTTGAAAAGATTGATATGATTGATTTTGCGGATTTGATCGTCATTAATAAATTTGAAAGAAAAGGGTCAGAGGATGCCCTGCGCCAGGTACAAAAACAATATCAGCGCAGCCGAAACTTATTTGATAAAGATCCGGCTGATATGCCAGTGTATGGTACGATTGCGAGTCAGTTTAATGATGTGGGTACAAATACATTATTTGCTGCATTGCTTGAAATCATTGAGCAGAAAACCGGCAAGCCATACAAAAGCCGATTTAATACATCTATGCGTACGGAAAAGCAAAATGTCATTATCCCTCCTGACCGTCAATATTACTTACGGGAAATTGCAGAAACAGTAAAGAACTATCACGCAGTCTCTCTTGAACAACAACAGATTGCAAGGAGATTATTCCAAATAGAAGGCACCATACAGGCATGGGAGGAAAAGGGTTATTCAGCAGATGGAACAGAGACACTACTTGAGCTCCAAAAGGAATACCGTCAAAATCTGACCAATGAATCAAGGTCCGTTATTGAGGGCTGGAACAATCAGAAGGAAATGTATTCACAAACTGAACTGATTACGAAAGTACGAAACAAGGAAATAAAAACGGAATTGAAGACTACTACATTAAGTGGTCTGGCCATACCGAAAGTAGCTTTGCCTAAATTTCAGGATTATGGGGAAATTCTTCGCTGGGTTCAGAAAGAAAATGTTCCGGGTAAATTTCCGTTTACAGCAGGTGTCTTTCCGTTTAAAAGGCAAGAGGAGGATCCGAAGCGCCAATTTGCAGGAGAGGGCTCACCGGAGCGAACAAATCGCCGTTTTCATTACCTATCGAAGGATGATACGGCAAAACGGCTCAGTACAGCTTTTGATTCAGTCACCCTGTACGGAGAGGATCCGCACATACGCCCTGATATTTATGGAAAAGTCGGCGAAAGTGGTGTAAGTGTCTGTACTCTCGATGATATGAAAAAACTCTATGATGGGTTTGATTTATGTTCACCAAGTACATCCGTCTCCATGACGATAAATGGCCCGGCTCCTATTATTCTTGCTATGTTTATGAATACGGCCATTGATCAACAAATAGAGAAAAGGCAAGTGGAGCTCGGCAGAAGTCTCGAGCCCCTAGAAATCGAAACCGTAAAAAAAGAGACTCTGCAGATTGTCAGAGGGACCGTTCAGGCGGATATTTTAAAGGAAGATCAAGGACAAAATACATGCATTTTTTCTACTGAGTTTGCATTGAAAATGATGGGCGACATCCAAGAATATTTTGTGAAGAACCAGGTGAGAAATTACTATTCTGTCTCCATATCCGGGTATCATATTGCTGAAGCAGGCGCAAATCCTATTTCACAACTGGCTTTCACTCTATCGAATGGTTTTACGTATGTAGAATATTATTTAAGCAGAGGCATGGATATAGATTCATTTGCTCCTAATCTATCATTCTTTTTCTCAAATGGGCTGGACCCCGAATATACCGTGCTAGGACGTGTAGCAAGGCGGATATGGGCAATCGTCATGAGAGACAAATATGGTGCAAATGAACGAAGCCAAAAGCTGAAATATCATATCCAGACATCAGGGCGTTCCCTGCATGCTCAGGAAATTGACTTCAATGATATTCGTACGACTCTGCAAGCCTTGCTCGCTTTACAGGATAATTGTAATTCCCTGCATACGAACGCCTATGATGAGGCAATCACAACACCGACGGAAGAATCCGTCCGCCGGGCAATGGCCATACAAATGATTGTGACGAAAGAATTCGGTTGGATGAAAAATGAAAACTCACTTCAAGGATCCTTCATTGTAGAAGAATTAACGGATTTAGTAGAAGAAGCTGTCTTGCAGGAATTTGAGAGAATTAACGACAGAGGCGGCGTCCTCGGTGCGATGGAAATGCAGTACCAACGAGGAAAGATCCAGGATGAATCTCTAGTTTATGAAATAAAGAAACACTCGGGAGAGCTTCCGATTATAGGTGTAAACACCTATTTAAATCCAAATCCGCCAAGTGAAGAGGAAGTAAACAATATGGAGTTAGCCCGTGCAACAAAAGAAGAGAAGGATTTACAAATTACAAAATTACAGACATTTCAGAATCAGAATGAGGTGGCTGCAGAAATAGCACTCACTCAACTTAAAGAGGCTGCTATTCACGGGGATAATATATTTGAACAGCTGATGGAAACGGTTAGAACAGCCAGCCTTGGCCAAATCACACATGCCTTATATGAGGTTGGAGGACAATATCGCAGAAATATGTAAAGATTGTATGATGATATAGGAGTATGGGCTTAAATGACGGTCTGTACTCCCCTTTTTTTAGAGAAAGCTGAAGTTTTAGTTTGCTCCATATTTGTGCGAAAGGTAGTAAACACTCACAGGCAGTTGTGTGATACGATAAAAAAGTAACACATTTTATTATAAGATACATAAAAGCAGGTTATAATGGAGAAATAGAAGAATGTAGAAAAAGGGTCGAATGAAACTACCCATTTCTCCTCCTGGCCTTATTATTATGGCTTTTTAGTTCTATCCTTTTGTAGCCATACAAGGAAAAAGTATAGAACGGATAAAATAAAGTGGCAAAATGATGAATCGTTTGGTTATAATGGGATATGCATAATTGGGCATTCATGTTGATTTGATAGAAAGGAAGTGCGAACAATGAAACTAGCCAACCTGTCTAAGGAAGAAGTAAGCGAAATGGCTTACATTGAAATTGCGAACGTATTACTAATAGAAAAGAAAGAAGCAATAGATTTTAAGGTAATGATGGATAAAATCCAAAAGTTACTTGGTTTATCAGATGCTGAAGTTAGCGAAAAAATGGGTCAATTCTATACAGATTTGAATATAGATGGCCGTTTTATCAGTATTGGAGATAATCGTTGGGGACTAAAAGGCTGGTACCCTGTTGAACAAGTAGAAGAAGAAACAGTTCCAGCTTCTAAAGTGAAGAAGAAGAAAAAAGGTAAAAAAGCGATTGTCGATGATTTTGATGATGTGGATGAAGATCTTGATTTTGACGATCTTGATGACTTCGACGAAGAAGACGATGAGGATGAAACGTTGATTGATGACTTCGACGATATCGATGACGATGACGACGATGATGACGATGATGAGGATTTAATCGAAGATGAAGTTCTCGTTGAGGATGAATATGATCTAGATGATGATGAAGATGAGGAAGAAGAATTAGAGATTGATGAAGATGATGAGGACGACAAACTATAATCTTTTAACCTTGACTTCAAGTGTCAATCTTTGTAGAATATTCATTGGGCTCCTTTAAAATAAAGGAAACACGATTAAGCGATTTTAAGCTCCCTTGCTTGCAAGGGAGCTTTTTTTATTTTATTAGGGATAGGTCCGAATAAAAAACAAAAAATAATCTAGATGAATAGAGATTAGTGCTTGTCAAATAAATTCAATATGATCTTTAGGAGGTTTTTTATATGACAAAATATATTTTTGTTACGGGTGGCGTTGTATCATCCTTAGGCAAAGGAATCACAGCTGCTTCATTGGGCCGTTTATTAAAAAACAGAGGATTGAAAGTAACAATCCAAAAATTTGATCCATATATTAACGTGGACCCAGGAACCATGAGTCCTTACCAACATGGTGAAGTGTTCGTAACGGATGACGGTGCAGAAACAGATTTAGACTTAGGTCACTATGAACGTTTTATTGATATCAATTTATCTAAGCTTTCCAACGTAACAACAGGTAAAGTATACTCTCACGTATTGAAAAAAGAACGTCGCGGAGACTATTTAGGTGGTACTGTCCAAGTTATCCCTCATATCACGAATGAAATTAAAGAGCGGATTATGAAAGCTGGACATGATACAAATGCAGATGTCGTTATTACTGAAATTGGTGGAACAGTAGGGGATATTGAATCCTTGCCATTCCTTGAAGCAATCCGTCAAATTAAGAGTGATATTGGCAGCGATAATGTCCTATACATTCACTGTACACTCATTCCTTACCTAAAAGCTGCGGGTGAAATGAAAACGAAGCCTACTCAGCACAGTGTTAAAGAATTGCGCAGCCTGGGCATTCAGCCAAATATCATCGTTGTGCGTACAGAATTGCCAATCTCTCAGGATATGAAAGACAAACTCGCTCTATTCTGTGATATTGATAAGAATTCTGTCATTGAGTGCCGTGATGCGGAAACTCTTTATTCCATCCCATTGGATTTACAGGCGCAAGGAATGGATGAAATTGTTTGTAACCATTTAAAATTACAAACAAATGATGCTGATATGACAGAATGGAAAGAGTTGCTTCATAAAGTAACAAACCTAACTAAAGAAGTGAAAATCGGTCTTGTTGGAAAATACGTCGAGCTTCAAGATGCCTATATTTCCGTAGTGGAAGCACTAAAACATGCCGGATATGCATTTGATGCAGATGTGAAAATTAAATGGATTAATTCAGAGCATGTAAGCAAAGAAAACGTAAACGAATTGCTGGATGATGTCGATGGTATTTTAGTACCGGGTGGATTCGGTGACCGCGGTGTTGAAGGGAAAATCCTAGCAACTGAATATGCTCGTATTAACAAAAAGCCATTCTTCGGAATCTGCCTTGGAATGCAGCTGGCATCTATTGAATATGCACGTAATGTTCTTGGATTAAAAGACGCTCATTCTTCTGAGCTTAATCCGGATACGACAAATCCAATTATTGACTTGCTTCCTGAGCAAAAAGATATTGAGGATCTTGGCGGAACTCTTCGACTTGGATTATATCCATGTAAAATTATGCCTGGAACAAAAACATATGATGCTTACCAGGATGAAGTGGTTTATGAACGTCACCGCCACCGTTATGAATTCAACAATCATTATCGTGAAGATATGGAGAAAAACGGCTTTATCTTCTCTGGTACAAGCCCGGATGGACGTCTAGTAGAAATTATTGAATTAAAGGATCATCCTTGGTTCATTGCTTCTCAATTCCATCCTGAATTCAAGTCAAGACCGCAACGTCCACAACCATTGTTCCGTGAATTCATTCATGCATCACTTGGTGAAAAATAAGGATAAAATAAAAGGTGTACCGAAAGTCATTTGGCTTTTGGTACACCTTTTTGTTATGGGGAAAAGGGCAGAGATGATTCAAACCCCAGATGAATAAAATTAGACCTTTATCCCTTCATTGGTCTCTCTGCCTTACCGAAAGGAGAGAATAAGCTGAAAAGGCGATTAATATATCGAAAGAGATTAACATCCTTCACTTATTTAAGAAAAATTTTTATTAGACAGAAACTTTTGTCCTACAAAATCAGACAAGAAACTTGCCGGTATGCGCTTACGTAATGTAAAGTTATTTTTTGGCCAAACAGGATAATTATTCTTCTTCATATTCCTTAATGATCTCATCGATTGACAGAGTGATTCCTTGATAAACAAAGAGGGCGGCAGCAAGGGTGGGAATCCCGCTTCTTGTACCATCTTCATTTGGAACAAGACCTCTGTTTGCCTTTATATCAATATGGATATCTGCCAGGTTGGCAAGGTTTGGACTGTCCATATCCTCGGCAGTAGGTGCCAGGGAAACGGCAACGAAAGGAATGCGCTGTCCATTTAAAGATTCAGCCAGTGCCACAGCTTCCGGTTCATTTGCGGAGCGTGCAAAGATGATAGCGCGGTCTCGTTGTTCGACCTGAGCCATATACTGACCGTTGTACAATCGTTTCATGCCTTTTAATGGTTCTGGACCATCAATGGCCTGGCTGATAATTCCGTTCATTTCTTTGAAACCATGTAGATAAACAGTACCATGGCTGACTAAAGCCTGAGCTAATAATCTCGCCGCGTCTTCCATATTTTCTTGTTCATTTTGTTCGATTTTTTTATAAATGCCGCTT
>JAZUQD010000075.1:0-16390 GCA_045605505.1 Pradoshia sp. | reverse complement strand
AATCAAATGACGCTCGGAAAGACCGAGGAAGACATCGTTGATGATTTGACCAGTGTAGTTGGTCAGATTATTATGCAGGAAAAAGCGGCAAGGGACACATTAGTACAATCATCAAACATACAATTGGAAGATAGGGTTTTCCGTTCACTTGGTATACTCTCTCATGCAAGAATTATTGAGTCCAAAGAGGCGGCAAAATGTTTATCTGATGTCAGATTAGGCATTGATTTAGGGTACATCCCGAACATAACAAAACATATATTAAATGAATTAATGATTGTTACACAGCCTGGATTCCTTCAGCGTTATGCAGGAGGAGAGTTGAATCCAAAAAATAGAGATATTCGAAGGGCTACTTTAATCAGAGAAAGACTGAGGATGGAAGATAAAGCACAAGAAGAATAGGAGGAACATATAATGATGTTTGGTCGATTTACGGAAAGAGCTCAAAAAGTATTGGCACTTGCCCAGGAAGAGGCAATTAGACTTGGACATAATAATATTGGCACTGAACATATCCTGCTTGGTTTAGTAAGAGAAGGTGACGGGATTGCTGCTAAAGCTCTCTATGCTCTTGGGTTAAGTCCTGAAAAAATTCAGGAAGAGGTTGAAAACCTGATAGGTAAAGGGTCTGAGACTGTACAAACAATTCATTATACTCCTCGTGCAAAAAAAGTAATTGAATTGTCTATGGATGAAGCAAGAAAGCTGGGACATTCCTATGTGGGTACTGAGCATGTTTTATTAGGATTAATCCGTGAAGGTGAAGGTGTAGCAGCCCGTGTTCTGAATAACCTGGGTGTAAGCCTTAATAAAGCAAGGCAACAGGTATTGCAACTGTTGGGAAGTAATGAAGCAGGTATTCATCAGGGGGGCTCATCTTCTGCAGCAAGTACCCCTACTTTAGATAGCCTTGCTCGTGATCTGACTGCGATTGCCAGAGAAGGAAGTCTGGATCCCGTCATAGGGCGTGGCAAAGAAATACAACGTGTCATTGAAGTTTTAAGCCGCCGTACTAAAAACAACCCTGTGCTTATCGGTGAACCGGGAGTAGGTAAAACAGCGATTGCTGAAGGGCTTGCTCAACAGATTGTAAATAATGAGGTTCCTGAAATCCTTCGTGATAAAAGAGTTATGACGCTCGATATGGGTACCGTGGTTGCTGGAACAAAGTATCGAGGCGAATTTGAAGATCGTCTTAAAAAAGTAATGGATGAAATTCGTGCTGCCGGCAATGTAATCCTGTTCATTGATGAGCTTCATACATTAATTGGTGCAGGGGGAGCAGAAGGGGCAATTGATGCTTCAAATATTCTGAAACCATCCTTGGCAAGAGGGGAATTACAATGTATAGGTGCTACTACACTTGATGAGTATCGAAAATATATTGAAAAAGATGCCGCTCTTGAAAGACGCTTCCAACCAATTCAAGTGGATGAGCCAACGATTGAGGAATCCATTCAAATACTTAAAGGTTTACGCGATCGCTATGAAGCCCATCACAGAGTTTCCATTACAGACGAAGCAATTGATGCGGCAGTTAAACTTTCCGACAGGTATATTGCTGATCGATTCTTGCCGGATAAGGCGATTGATTTAATTGATGAATCTGGTTCTAAGGTAAGACTTCGTTCCTATACAACTCCGCCAAATTTAAAAGAGCTTGAAGTTCGTTTGGAAGAGGCGCGCAAAGAGAAAGATGCGGCTGTTCAAAGCCAGGAATTTGAAAAAGCTGCATCATTACGAGATATCGAACAAAAATTGCGCGAAGAACTTGAGAATACAAAACGAGATTGGAAAGAAAAGCAAGGAAAAGAAAACAGCGAAGTGACAGTAGAGGATATAGCGCATGTTGTATCCAGCTGGACTGGTATTCCGGTTACGAAACTTGCACAAACTGAGTCTGATAAACTTTTGAACATGGAGGAAATTCTCCATAACCGTGTAATTGGTCAAGAAGAGGCAGTTAAAGCCATTTCTAAGGCTGTGCGTAGAGCAAGAGCAGGTCTGAAAGATCCTAAACGTCCAATCGGGTCCTTTATCTTCCTTGGGCCTACTGGGGTTGGTAAAACAGAGTTAGCAAGAGCGCTGGCCGAATCTATGTTTGGCGATGAGGATGCCATGATCAGGATTGATATGTCTGAATATATGGAGAAACATTCAACTTCACGCCTTGTTGGATCCCCTCCAGGATATGTCGGTTATGAAGAAGGCGGGCAATTGACAGAAAAAGTTCGTCGTAAGCCATATTCCGTTGTGCTTCTTGACGAAATTGAAAAGGCACATCCAGATGTCTTTAATATCTTGCTACAAGTGTTGGAAGATGGCCGTTTGACAGACTCAAAAGGAAGGACAGTTGACTTCCGAAACACTATTCTGATTTTGACTTCCAATGTTGGAGCACATAGTTTGAAGAAGAACAGATATGTTGGATTCAATATGCAGGACCAAGGCCAGGATTATAAAGATATGAAAGGACAGGTAATGGAAGAATTGAAACGTGCCTTCCGTCCTGAATTCCTTAATAGAATTGATGAAATCATTGTATTCCATTCCTTGGAAAAAGAACATTTGAAATCAATTGTAACATTGCTGGGTGACCAATTGATTAAACGCTTGGCTGAGCAGGATATTATTCTTGAACTGACTGAAGCGGCGAAAGGAAAAATTGTAGAGGAAGGCTATGATCCCGATTATGGAGCACGTCCTTTGAGAAGATCTATCCAAAAACATGTTGAAGATTTCTTATCAGAAGAGCTGTTGAGAGGAAAGATTGAAAAAGGTAAGAAAATAGTAATCGATGTGGTTGATGGAGAGTTTAAAGCCATTACAGAGGATCAAGTAATAGCTAGTAAGTAACAATATCGGAAGAGGGCACTGCCATAGGGTTGTGCCCTTTCCTTGCAGGTAGCTATAAAAAACATGATAATGACAAATAATTAGAATAAGAAAGACGATATAATCCGTAAAATAAAAGAGTAAATAAAAGTAGAGTATAATTTATTCTCCAGGAGAGGATTAATAGGAATATGGCAAAGAAGAAAACAAAATTTATCTGTCAAAGTTGCGGATATGAATCTGCAAAATGGATGGGGAAATGCCCTGGTTGTAATGAGTGGAACACTATGACAGAAGAAGTTGAAATAACAGCTAATAAAAATCAAAGACGTACAGCCTTTACCCATTCAGACCAGGCGATGACAAAACCGACCTCTATTACTTCTATAGGTACGGAACAGGAACCACGCGTATTGACAGACTCGAATGAACTCAATCGAGTGCTTGGTGGGGGGATTGTCCCAGGATCCCTTTTATTGATAGGTGGAGATCCGGGTATTGGGAAATCTACTTTATTACTGCAAGTTTCATCACAATTGGCGAATAATAATCATGATGTCTTGTACATATCTGGTGAGGAATCAGTTAAGCAAACAAAATTGAGAGCTGTCAGGCTTGGAGTGTCTTCAGAACATCTCTATGTCTATTCCGAGACGGATATGGGGATGATTGAACATGCTATCAATGAATTGAATCCTAATTTTGTGATCATAGACTCTATTCAAACGGTATTTCATCCAGATGTAACTTCTGCTCCAGGCAGTGTATCACAAGTTCGGGAATGTACGGCTGAATTGATGAGATTGGCTAAGACAAAAGGAATTGCGATTTTTATTGTAGGCCATGTAACAAAAGAGGGGAATATTGCCGGTCCCAGATTGTTGGAACATATGGTGGATACGGTGCTCTACTTTGAAGGGGAACGCCATCATACATATCGAATATTAAGGGCAGTTAAAAATAGATTTGGATCTACAAATGAGATGGGCATATTTGAGATGAAGGAAGAGGGACTGGAAGAAGTATTAAACCCTTCTGAAATATTCCTTGAAGAGCGCTCCCAGGGGGCAGCGGGTTCAACTGTCGTAGCCTCTATGGAAGGAACAAGACCTATATTGGTAGAGATACAAGCCCTTATATCCCCATCTATTTTTCCAAATCCAAGAAGGATGTCAACGGGAATTGACCATAATCGAGTCTCTTTATTGATGGCTGTGTTAGAGAAAAGAGTCGGCCTCTTACTTCAAAATCAAGACGCCTACCTGAAGGTTACGGGTGGTGTAAAGCTTGGAGAGCCTGCTGTAGATCTAGCTATTATTGTTAGTATAGCTTCAGGTTTTAGAGATGTACCTACAAGGGCAACAGATTGTATTGTCGGAGAAGTTGGATTGACAGGTGAAGTAAGAAGGGTATCCCGTATTGAACAAAGAGTAAAAGAAGCAGAAAAACTTGGTTTTGAACGAATTATAGTCCCTGCTAACAATTTAGGTGGATGGACTCCACCGTCAGGAATCAAAGTAATTGGAGTAAGTTCGGTTAGTGAAGCGTTAAAATATGCACTAGGGGGTTAAGTTTAATGGACAAAAAGGCAGCGGAAAGAGCCAAGGCGCAAATTATTCAGTTGGTATCTCCGGGCACACCATTAAGGGAAGGTCTTAATAATGTTCTGCGTGCGAATACTGGCGGTTTAATAGTGGTTGGTTACAACGATAAAGTCAAAACCCTGGTAGATGGAGGCTTTAAAATCGGCTGCCCTTTTTCCCCCAGTTATTTATATGAACTAGCAAAAATGGACGGGGCCATTATTCTTAATGAGAAAGTGGATACCATCATGCTGGCCAATGCACATCTCGTCCCAGACAAAACGATACCATCAATGGAAACCGGGATGAGACACCGGACGGCTGAGAGAATAGCCAAAGAGACAAAGGCGTTAGTTATTGCCATTTCACAACGGAGAAATATTATTACACTCTACCAAGGTAATCTTCGATATGTACTGCGGGAATTATCGGTTATATTGACGAAAGCAAATCAAGCGATGCAAACGCTTGAGAGATATCGCTCTGTTTTACAGGAAAGTATCAATAATTTAAGTAAGCTGGAATTCGAAGAGATGGTAACATATGCGGATATTCTCTATGTGATGCAGAGGCTTATAATGGTGATGAGAATTAAAACCGAGCTTCTGACCTATATGAATGAATTAGGGGTGGAAGGAAGGCTGTTGCGTTTGCAATTACATGAAATGCTGCATCTGGTAGAGCAGGAAGTTATGCTTGTATTAAAGGACTATATTATCGATTCTGAAGGACTAAAACCCGAAGAGGTTTTTCAATCATTTATTGATTTATCCTATTCAGAGTCTGTAGAGGATACAGCCATTATGAAAACCCTTGGATACACAGGCTTTGTACCAATAGAACAAATTGTATCTCCCTGTGGCTATCGGGCGCTTCATAAGATCCCAAGATTGCCATTCAGCATAATTCATAATTTGGTTAAGAGGTTTGGGAAGTTATCTAACTTGTTAAATGCAAGCGTAGAGGATTTAGATGAAGTAGAGGGTATTGGAGAGGTAAGAGCGAAAAAAATCCACCAAGGGCTTAGACATATAAAAAGAGAAATTGGTCATCAAAGCTTATAAAATGAATTTCTGCCAGTTCTGACATTTATCTGACGCATAACAAGGGTATAATAGGAAATAAGATGACCAAATTTTGTTACAGGGCAATTACAACTTCTTTACAGCAAATTAATTAATCGCTAAAAACTATTAATGCTTGAAAGTCCTCGTTTATAATATTTAATGGGAGGTGAAAGAATGTTAAAAAGAATTATACAACTGTGTTTCTTAATTGTAGGAGGAGCTATAGGAATAATCGTATTACCAGATCTATTTTCATTAATAACTGATAATTCATTTATTACTAATACCATCTTTACTGGTCTCGCAGGTGCAATTATTTTTTATATCATTACTTTCTGGATGGTTGATCATGTAGTACATTTTGTTAAATGGGTGGAAGAACAGTTAATTATTGCTCCCATCACTGATATCATATTTGGAAGTATGGGGCTTTTGCTTGGACTTCTAATGGCATTCCTAATTGGTCTTCCGCTGAATTCAATTCAGGTGCCAATCATTAACACAGTGGCTCCAATTCTATTGACATTGATTTTTGGTTATTTAGGCTTTCAGGTAGGTTTTAAAAAGCGAGATGAGTTAACCAGCCTTGTGACAACTTCAGTTAAAACAAAGAAAAAAGGTGCAGGTCCAGATAGCGATACAGAGACACCTCACCCAAATATAAAAAGAAAAGTTCTCGATACAAGTGTAATTATCGATGGACGTATTGCAGATATTTGTAAAACTGGATTTTTAGAAGGACCGATTGTAATTCCGCAATTTGTTCTTGGTGAACTTCAGCATATTGCCGATTCTTCCGATGCATTGAAGAGAACAAGAGGACGAAGAGGTTTGGATATTCTTAATAGAATTCAAAAAGAGCTTCCAATTGAAGTTGAAATGTATGAAGGTGACTTCGAAGACACACCGGAAGTAGATAGTAAATTGGTTAAGTTAGCTAAATTATTAGACGGAATTGTTGTAACCAATGATTTTAATTTAAATAAAGTATGTGAATTTCAAAATGTACAGGTACTAAATATTAATGAACTAGCCAATGCAGTCAAGCCAGTTGTCATTCCAGGCGAAGAAATGCACGTACAGGTTATAAAAGATGGTAAAGAACAAAATCAGGGCGTTGCGTATCTTGATGATGGAACGATGATCGTTGTAGAGGAAGGCAGAAATTATATTGGCAAAAAGATTCAGGTAATCGTTACTTCCGTATTACAAACCTCTGCCGGACGGATGATATTTGCAAAACCCAAATTGATAGAAAAAGCGCTATAAAAAGAATTACGAGTTAAAAATGCTTTTTGACAGTAGGAATGCAACATTCTTTAATGACGCACTTACAAGTTTATAAAAGAAGCGCCAATGGCAATTTGTACAGCCAATGTGTGACGGACGAAACGAGATGTAATTGATATTATAGGAGTATACAATGGATTATGAAGTGATTATCCCTGCTGCAGGGCAAGGAAAGAGAATGCAGGCAAATAAGAATAAGCTATGGATTGAATTGAAGAACAAGCCAATCATAGCTCATACCTTGAGTGTGTTTGGTACAGATAAGCATTGTAAGCAAATTATTTTGCCAATCAATCCAGCGGAAAAAGAGGAATTCGATAAACTGATTCATACGTTATCACTTCCGATTCCTGTCATATTAACGAGTGGTGGCAGTGAGAGACAATACAGCGTCCATAACGGATTGGATCTCTTAAGCGGAAAGACAGATATTGTTCTTGTGCATGATGGAGCAAGACCGTTTATTAACCATTCTATAATAAAAAAATTAATAGCTGATGCGAAGCGATACGGAGGAAGCGTATTGGCAGTACCTGTTAAGGATACGATTAAACAGGCTAAAGACAATCTTGTTGAGAAAACAATTGATCGATCAAGCTTGTGGGCGATTCAAACCCCGCAAGCTTTTCGTGTGTCCCTTTTAAAGGAAGCGCATGAAGCGGCAGTGGCAGCGGAATATCTCGGGACAGATGACGCGAGTCTTGTTGAGCAAATCGGAAAAAGGGTAGCCATTACTGAAGGAAATTACGATAATATCAAAATCACTACACCAGAGGATTTATATTTCGCTGAAGCCATACTGGAGAAAATCAAAAAAAGGAGTTCACTATGATTAGAATAGGACAGGGATTTGATGTACATCAATTAGTAGAAGGACGCCCATTAATTATTGGGGGTATTACCATTCCCCATGAAAAGGGGTTACTTGGACATTCTGATGCAGATGTTTTGCTCCATACCGTAGCAGATGCGTGTTTAGGGGCCGTGGCAGAGGGTGACATCGGGAAGCACTTCCCAGATACAGACCCATCGTTTAAAGATGCTGATTCGAAAAAGCTTTTAGCCCACGTTTGGAAGTTAGTAAAACAAAAGGGGTATAAGCTTGGTAATATTGATTGTACAATCATTGCAGAGCGGCCAAAAATGCGCCCGTATATTGATCAAATGAGAGAAGTGATAGCTCAGTTACTTGAAGGAGAAATGGAACAGGTAAATGTAAAAGCTACTACAACTGAGAAGCTTGGATTTCCAGGCAGAGGTGAGGGTATTGCAGCTCAGGTGACGGTTCTTTTATTAAAAGAATAGAACTGGTGGTTTTAAACGAGAATAAATTAATGGTAAAATGAATCCTACTTAAGTACTTTATCATTTGGGAGGAAATATTAATGACTAGCAGTATACGTGTTCGGTACGCTCCAAGCCCGACTGGACATCTACATATCGGGAATGCCAGAACAGCTTTATTTAATTATCTATTTGCACGCAGCCAGGGTGGCAGCTTTATCATACGGATTGAAGATACAGATTCAAAAAGAAATATTGCTGGTGGAGAAGAAAGCCAGTTAAAGTATTTAAAATGGCTGGGTATGGATTGGGATGAAAGCGTGGATGTACCAGGTGCATATGGACCTTATCGCCAATCAGAACGTACGCACATTTATGAGGAATATTATCGTGATCTTATGAAAAGAGATTTAGCTTATAAATGCTATTGCACAGAAGAAGAGCTTGAAAAGGAACGCGCAGAACAGATGGAGCGGAATGAAACACCGGCTTATTCCGGTAAATGCCGTCATCTGACTGAAGAAGACCGTACAAGGCTCGAAGCAGAAGGAAGAAAACCAAGTATTCGTTTTGCTGTACCAAAAGGTAAAGTATATACATTCAACGATATGGTTAAGGGTGAAGTATCGTTTGAATCTGATGGAATCGGTGACTTTGTCATCATTAAAAAAGACGGAATTCCTACTTATAACTTTGCAGTAGCTATTGATGATCATTTGATGGAAATCTCTCATGTTCTTCGTGGAGATGACCATATTACGAATACCCCTAAGCAACTTATGGTGTATGAAGCGTTTGACTGGGATGCCCCTATTTTTGGACATATGACATTGATTGTGAATGAAAGCCGTAAAAAACTGAGTAAGCGTGATGAATCCATTATTCAGTTTATTGAGCAGTATGAAGAGCTTGGCTATTTACCTGAGGCGCTGTTCAATTTTATTGCCCTGTTGGGATGGTCTCCAAGCGGAGAAGAAGAAATCTTCTCGAAGGATGATTTTATCTCGATTTTTGATGCGGATCGATTGTCTAAATCGCCAGCTCTATTTGATAAACAAAAGCTAACATGGATGAATAACCAATATATGAAAACGGTCGATATCGAACGAGTACTTGAATTGGCATTGCCTCATTTACAGAAAGCCGGTCTTGTATCAACAGAGATGACTGAGGAAGAACATAAATGGGTTCAGAAGCTGGTAGCTTTATATCAAGATCAAATGAGCTATGGGGCAGAGATCGTTGATTTATCAGAGATCTTCTTTAAGAAAGAAATTGTATATAATGATGAGGCGAAGGAAATACTGGGAGAAGAACAGGTCCCTGAAGTATTGAAAGCCTTCCTTGAAGAAGTGAAAAATATGCCTGAGTTCGCCAATAGTGAGATTAAGGCTGCGATTAAACGAGTGCAAAAGGAAACAGGACATAAAGGTAAAAAATTATTTATGCCTATCCGTGTTGCTGTAACCGGACAAGCCCATGGTCCTGACCTACCGAAAGCAATTGAGCTTTTTGGACGAGATCGAGTGATCTCTCAATTAGAAGAACTTTTACGTTAACATTTTAACTGGAATGTAATATAGTATAGTTAAACATTCATACTAAAAAGTGATGAATGGGGAGAAGTAGGATTAAAGAAGATGTTTGCTAGAGAATAACCACCATTGGCTGGAAGTGGTTAAAACGCTCTTAATCTGAATGCACCCCTGAGCCCTTCTTTGAACGCTAGAAAACTAGTCAGTAGAGGGAGGCGGCATACCCATTGTCGTTAAAAAAGGGAAAGTTGGGGCAAGTATTAGCTCAAACAGAGTGGAACCGCGCCATACAAGCGTCTCTGTCTATTAAGGACAGGGCGCTTTTTTTATTGTAAAAATGGTCCGATGGTGGGGAGTAGAGGATGCTTGACATACTACTATCTCGAGTGCAGGAATAAGTAACCGTGTTCCCATCTTTTGTAACGTTCGATGTAAAGGATAGAAAGAACATGTTTTGCTTTTATGCG
Organism: Pradoshia sp.; assembly: GCA_045605505.1. Lineage (GTDB taxonomy): Bacteria > Bacillota > Bacilli > Bacillales > Pradoshiaceae > Pradoshia. The sequence goes on along the minus strand of JAZUQD010000075.1, from coordinate 6,326 downwards.
TTTAAGGAGGGGTAACATATGTGGAGACGGTTAAAGGAAGATATAGATGTGATATTTGAGCAGGACCCTGCAGCGAGATCTACGATTGAAATTATCCTGACTTATTCAGGTTTACATGCTATATGGAATCACCGAATTGCCCATGCATTTTATAAAAGAAACTTTAAATTTATAGCGAGGATTATATCTCAGTTTAGCCGGTTTTTAACCGGAATCGAAATACACCCGGGAGCTACCATCGGCAGACGTTTTTTTATTGACCATGGTATGGGTGTCGTTATTGGCGAGACTTGTGAAATTGGCGATAATGTGACTGTATATCAGGGGGTTACCCTTGGCGGTACTGGAAAAGAGTCTGGCAAGCGACATCCAACAATTAAAGATAATGTATTAATTGCGACGGGAGCTAAAGTGCTGGGGTCTATTGTTATAGGAGAGAATTCAAAACTTGGGGCAGGATCGGTGGTTTTAAAAGATGTCCCTGCCAACTCAACGGTTGTCGGTATTCCGGGTAAGGTGGTTATTAAAGATGGTGTGCGCTTAAAACACGATCTGAATCACCGTGATTTACCAGACCCGGTCGGAGATCGTTGCAATTGCTTGGAGCGGGAAATTGAATCTTTAAAGAATGAGTTACTGGAATTGCGAAAGGAGTTAAAAAAAGGTGAGCATACAAATTTATAATACGTTGACAAGAAAAAAAGAAACGTTTCAGCCGATAGAAGAGGGAAAGGTGAAGATGTATGTATGCGGTCCGACTGTATATAACTATATCCATATAGGGAATGCAAGACCGGCAATTGTATTTGATACAGTTCGCAATTACTTACAATATAAAGGCTATGATGTAAAATTTGTTTCTAACTTTACGGACGTCGATGACAAATTAATTAAAGCGGCGCGTGAACTGGGAGAAGATGTTCCTGCCATAGCGGACAGGTTCATTGAAGCTTATTTTGAAGATGTTGGAGCCCTTGGTTGTAAAAAAGCAGATGAGCATCCAAGAGTCATGGAAAATATGGATCTTATTATTGAATTTATCCAAGCCTTAATAGACAAAGGAATGGCTTATGAATCCGGTGGGGATGTTTACTACCGTACCAGAGAATTCAAAGGATACGGTAAGCTTTCTCACCAGTCCATCGATGAGCTCCGGGTGGGCGCAAGAATAGAAGTGGATGAAAGAAAACAGGATGCACTTGATTTTACTTTGTGGAAAGCGGCAAAAGATGGTGAGATATCTTGGGAAAGTCCATGGGGGAAAGGTAGACCAGGCTGGCATATAGAATGTTCTGCAATGGCTAAGAAATATTTAGGCGAAACCATTGATATTCATGCAGGAGGACAGGATTTAGCATTCCCTCACCATGAAAACGAAATCGCTCAGACGGAAGCTTTAACTGAAAAGCCTTTCGCAAATTACTGGATGCATAATGGCTATATTAATATTGATAATGAGAAAATGTCTAAATCGCTCGGAAACTTTGTTACTGTACATGATATTATTAAGCATCATGATCCAACAGTATTAAGATTCTTTATCCTGTCTGTCCATTACAGAAACCCGATTAATTACAGCGAAGAGTTGCTAGAAGCAACCAAGATCTCATTGGACCGCTTGCGAACTACTTACGAAAATTTAAAACACCGCCAAACGGCAAGTACAAATATTGCTCATAATGATGCGGAATGGTTTGAAAAAATCGGGGAATTGCACGCTATGTTTGAAGAGGCAATGGATGATGATTTCAATACAGCCAATGCTATTTCAGTATTGTTTGAACTATCCAGGCAAGGAAACTACTATTTATTAGAAAAAGTAACATCCGAAACAGTTATTGAAGCATTTTTGAATGAATTTCGTATTTTATTTGATGTTTTGGGTATTAAACTTGAGGTTGAACAGACACTTGATGCCGTAGTGGAAAAATTAATTGAAGAACGTAATCGGGCAAGAAAAGAGCGTAATTTTACCCGCTCTGATGAAATTAGAGATGAATTAAAAGCAATGAATATCATTTTAGAAGATACTGCCCAAGGTACACGCTGGAAACGGGGATAAATAAATGCTTGAGGATTTAAAAGAATTAGATGTAAATTCACTGGGGAGTTTAGCACTCGCCTATATTGGAGATGCGGTTTATGAAGTATATATTCGGCATCACTTACTGTCTATTGGACAAGTAAAACCGAATAAACTCCATAAAGAAGCAACGAAATACGTATCTGCTAAGTCGCAAAGTGCTGTCGTACATTATTTATTAAATGAACACTTATTGACTGAAGAGGAAGAAGCCATTATACGCAGAGGGAGGAACGCTAAGTCAGGTACCATCCCCAAAAATACGGATGTGCAAACGTATCGATATAGCACCGCTTTTGAAGCGTTAATCGGTTATCTCTATGGCAGCAAGAACCAGGGTCGTCTGGATGAAATTATAGAGTTGGCGATCCAATTTAAAGAGAGGAGTGAAGGGTGAAAATGAGTGAAGACTTAATTATGGGACGTAATACGGTCCTCGAAGCATTGCGTTCTGACCGCGATATCCATAAGATATGGATTGCAGAGGGAGCCACAAAAGGGCAAATTCAACAGGTAATCGCCGTTGCAAAAGAAAATAAGGTGATGATCCAAACAGCACCAAAGAAAAAACTGGATCAAATGGTTGAAGGAAATCACCAGGGAGTTATTGCGCAAGTAGCTGCTTATCAATATGCAGAAATTGACGATATATTTAAATTGGCAGAATCCAGGCAGGAAGATCCATTTATTTTATTGCTGGATGAGTTGGAAGATCCGCATAATTTGGGGTCCATCCTCAGAACGGCTGATGCATCCGGTGTCCATGGTATCATTATTCCAAAGCGGAGAGCGGTTGGTCTGACAGCTACTGTTGCCAAGTCATCGACAGGTGCGATTGAGCATGTTCCGGTAGCTAGAGTAACGAATTTATCACGGACGATTGAAGAGTTAAAAGAGCGAGGAGTTTGGATTGCTGGCACTGATGCGAAGGGAAGTCAGGATTACCGAAGAATGGATGGAACGATGCCTCTTGGAATTGTGATTGGCAGTGAAGGTAAAGGGATTAGCCGGGTGATTAAGGAAAAATGCGATTTCCTCTACCATTTACCAATGGTTGCACATGTTACCTCTCTCAATGCAAGTGTGGCAGCCAGCTTGCTGATGTATGAAGTATACAGGAAGCGATCTCCGCTAGAGGGATAAAGGATGAAAACCATACTGGTGGTAGATGGCTATAATATTATAGGAGCATGGCCTGATCTTCGCGTATTGCGGGATCAGGATCTTGCTGCTGCTAGAGACCGGTTAATTGAAATGATGGCTGAATTTCAAGGTTTTTCCGGACACCAGGTCATAATTGTTTTTGATGCTTACTTCGTTCAGGGGACAGAGAAAAAGTATAGAAACTCCAAAGTTGATGTCATTTTTACAAAGGAAAATGAAACAGCTGATGAATGTATAGAACGGTTAGCTTCTAAATTAATAAAAATAAATACCCGAGTGTATGTTGCGACATCAGATTACACGGAGCAACGAACAATCTTTGCACAGGGAGCATATCGGAAATCTGCTCGTGAACTGTTGCAGGAGATGGAATTTGTTGAAAAAGAGATTGAAAAAAAGGTCGTGCAAACAAAGGATGAACAACCTGTTTCCAGAATCCCGCTCACACGAGAGGTGCCGGAAATGTTCGAAAAATGGCGAAGAGGAAATCTATGAGACCATTGACGCTATAAAATCGCTTACTGTATAATATTGCTATCTTTGGTATCCTACGGAGGGATCGATGTGGCAATTTCTATCGGGGTAATGCTGGACGGTGATTATGGTCTTATGGAAGATGAACTTTTAGTCGACCGAGTTCATCAGGGGGACAGCGGGGCCCTGGATTTTTTGATCCACAAATACAGAAACTTTGTAAGGGCTAAAGCGAGAACCTATTTTTTAATAGGTGCAGACAAAGAAGATATTGTTCAGGAAGGCATGATTGGATTATTCAAAGCCATCAGAGATTATAAGGAGGACAAGCTTACATCCTTTAAAGCGTTTGCTGAGTTATGTATTACCAGGCAAATCATTACGGCTATAAAAACGGCAACACGTCAGAAACATATACCGCTCAATTCCTATGTTTCTTTGGACAAGCCGATTTATGATGAAGAATCAGACCGTACACTGATGGATGTCATTACGGGAGTTAAAGTCATGGATCCTGAGGAATTAATTATTAATCAGGAAGAATTTGATTATATTGAGCTTAAAATGGCTGAATTATTAAGTGATCTGGAAAGAAAAGTTCTGTCTCTATACTTAGATGGGCAATCCTATCAGGAAATATCCGAAGAATTGAATAGACATGTCAAATCAATTGATAATGCATTGCAGAGAGTAAAGCGTAAATTGGAACGTTATTTAGAAGTTCGATAGTTCGCAATAGCAATAGGGTTATATCTTTACCACCCTTATTGACAGACAATTTTCTACATGATAAATTTGAGATGACTTGTTAAAAGAGATAAAGGTGCAATTATGAATAAAAAAATTATTATCGCATGCACAATATGTGGATCTAGGAATTATTCAACAAATTATAACCAGTCAAGCCAAGAAAAGGTGAGGCTGGAGCTTAATAAATTTTGCAAAACATGTAATACTCATACACCTCATAAACAAACAATCTAATTTTATTAGAATTGTAAAACTGTATTGGCTGGAGGTTTCAAATAAATGCGACGCATTCTAGAATTCTTCCGAGGCGTTTCTCGAGAAATGAAAAAAGTAAGCTGGCCTAAGAAAAAAGAGCTTACAACCTATACAATAACTGTTTTATCCACAGTGATTATTATGGCTGTATTTTTTGCGGTTGTTGATTTGGGATTATCTGAACTTATTCGTCTCATTCTTAAATAATGAATAAACAGTACGAAACATGGTATAATGAAACTAGCATAATAAAAAAGACCTCAAAAGCCCGGAAACGGGTTTTTTAATTTGTCTAAAAAAGCTAGAGTCGTTATGGATCAGGAACCTGCTGATGTGTGAGAGCAACAAAAGTAAAAATAATAGCTGACAATAGGTATATTAAAAATATCACTGTTTGCAAGGAGGGAAGGACGTTAAGTCCTAGTAGAATATGGAGAAAAATTGGTATGTAGTTCATACGTATTCCGGATATGAAAATAAAGTAAAAGCAAATTTAGAAAAACGTGTGGAATCAATGGGGATGCAAGATAAAATCTTCCGCGTCATTGTTCCCGAAGAAGAAGAAACTGATTTCAAAAATGGTAAAAAGAAAGTAGTTAAGAAAAAAGTTTTCCCAGGATATGTGCTGGTGGAAATTGTTATGACAGATGATTCCTGGTATGTTGTCCGTAATACACCAGGGGTAACAGGGTTTGTAGGTTCAACAGGATCAGGTTCCAAGCCAATTCCACTATTGCCTGAAGAAGCAGCAGTGATTCTAAAAAGAATGGGTATGGATGAAAAAAGAATTGAAATTGATTTGTTTGTTGGCGACTCTGTTACAGTCAAAGAAGGTCCTTTTGCAGAATTTGCAGGTACGATAGAAGAACTGGATAAAGCTAAGGGCAAACTGAAAGTTCTTGTTAATATGTTTGGCAGAGATACCCCAGTAGAATTGGATTTTGACCAGGTGGAAAAATTATAATCCTGAATAACTTGCCTTTCATATTAAAAAGTGATAATATTTCAAGGGTCAGTATGTCTCAAAATTGAGACCTGAACTAATGGTAAATTCTTTATGAGTGAAATAAAGAATGATTGTATATTTGAGTGGGAGGGCAAAGCCCATTTACCACATCACGGACGATAAGGAGGTGTGTCTCGTGGCTAAAAAAGTAATTAAAATCGTGAAATTGCAGATCCCTGCAGCTAAAGCTAATCCAGCTCCACCGGTTGGTCCAGCATTGGGTCAAGCAGGTGTTAACATCATGGGTTTCTGTAAAGAGTTTAATGCTCGTACAGCAGAACAAGCAGGTCTTATCATCCCTGTAGAAATCACAGTATTTGAAGACCGTTCTTTCACTTTCATTACGAAAACTCCTCCAGCAGCTGTTCTTCTTAAGAAAGCAGCAGGAATCGAGTCTGGTTCTGGTGAACCAAACCGTAATAAAGTGGCAACAGTTAAGCGTGACAAAGTACGTGAAATCGCTGAATCCAAAATGCCTGACTTAAATGCAGCAAATGTTGAATCAGCTATGCGTATGGTAGAAGGTACTGCACGCAGTATGGGAATTGTCATCGAAGACTAATTGTTGTATGGAGGTTGCGAATGTACGGTACA
>JAZUQD010000074.1:0-13971 GCA_045605505.1 Pradoshia sp. | reverse complement strand
CGTTTTAAAGCTAAGCTCGTTGCTGTGGTTGTAAATTGCTTCAACCTGTGCCAACAAGTTTTTATATAGACCCGGATTTAGCACTGTAATATTATTAGAATCTGACATAGCAAACCGTCTCCTTTCTCCAAAAATTTTATTTCAACGCAAGGATAGGGACCAAGCCTTGCGTAAAAAGCTGTGTACGAAAATAGTAATAATAGATGCATTTTCGTCAATAAAATATCTGGTTTTTTCTGACGAAAACAATTTTGTGTACGAAAATTTTGCCCCCTCATTTCGAAATGACAGTCATAAAGCATTTCAAAATGAAAATAGGAACGCATTGCTCATTTCGAAATGAAAGTCATATATCATTTCGAAACGGGAATCATAAAAAATCTTTCAGCAGATTGTGCTGACCTGATATCGAAAAGTAAGTAATCTCGAAATGACGGTCAGCACAATCCTTTTTTAAGGGAAAGAAAGTAATTTCAAAATATCATTTCAAAAAGATAGATAATATATCATTTCGAAAAGAGAATCATCAATCATACAAGAGCCATATTTAGTAACATCAAAATTATAAAAAATTCATCTTTAAACATAATCTAAGATTAATCTATAATTAACCTATATGGCTCTTAAAAGGAAAGTCCGCAGGGCATAATACACCCACTGTCAAAGGTGTGTACGAACCTTCATTTCTTACTGATTCTTCTTTGACGCGGGGTATTATGCCCTGCTAATCCCGGCTCTCCGACGTCGTCTCCGAGCCGTTTCTATCTGACTAAAGTCCAATAGAAACGGCTCGGCTCCCAAAAAGAGAGTCATAAAGCATTTCGAAAGGACAGTCATTTATCATCATAGAAATGATAGTCATAGCACCTGCTTTGTAGTTTGTTTGTTATTTTCTTCGGCTTCCTGCAGCTTGTCATTCACTAAAGCGAATGACAACTTGCAGAGAGCCGAAAAGCTTTAATCTTGTCCAAGTTTTGATTAGGCGCAGGTGCAACTTTCACTCAAAAAGTAAATCATATACTCTCAAAAGACAGTCATAAATCATATCGAAAAGAAAATTCTGTTCTGGTATTCTGCTGTAAAATAAGGTTAGTACTTAGCTTAATCTATTTTGCTTTCATCGCAAGATTAATAGATTTTCCGTGCGTGTTCTCTTGTAGTTCAAGAGTGTAAATAACCTTGTATTATTTACTGACGCTACGCCGAGTGCAAGGCATTTCAGCCTGGCCGAGACTAAACAACCCGTTCGGCGGGGATTTTCATTTAGTTTTTATACTACGATTAAATCCCAGAAACTTCGTATGCCATTCCCATAAAGGACGGTAGCACCACCGCTTGAGCAGTTTTATTTAACGACGAAACTCTCAAACGTCGTGGACTCCCAAATTTTCGTCAATAACTTTGGTAGGAATCCTCACCGCCGTTACGCACTTATTTTCGTTAATAAACGCTGTAATAAGTGAAGCAGGTTCGCAGTCGAACAATCCTTGTTTCGTAACGGCTCTGCTATCCGCACTTTTTAGTTCACATCGCCTTTGTGAAGGGCTTTGTATATCACGACTTTTCCTACTTATCTTCTTCAGACCACCGCATGAAAGTGGGTTCTGATTTATTTCGGAAAATCATAAAACCGAGCAACGTAATAGGTCGATTAAAAATGTGTCGCCTATCTACCAAATATATCACCTTGTCCGCTGCCAGAACCGTGATAGCTCTTTTGTTTCCGTGGAATCCACGAATAATCAGCCTTAGAGCATCGGCTGATGAAGTCTATCCCGACTTCAAAGGGTTCTCTGCTAGCAATTCACAGCCTGCCGCAGAACTCAGACCGCTGTACTCGGCACCAAACCTTTGATGCAAATAACTTCCCTTGTGTCAATCACAAAAATTTAAAACACTCCTTCATAACTCCGTCATACGCCAATTTTCGAACGTAACGACGGGAATATATTTGAACCTCATCTAGAGGAAACAAAAACACCATAAAACAAAGAAAGACACCTATCACGAAAGATAAGTGTCTTTGTTTGCTTTATCGTAAGCTTTACGAAAGAGCATACCAATACACTTAACCTTCTGGGTTCAATGTATTATTTGAATAACTCCTTCATTATTTTAAAGCTCGTATATATTATACAGTATAAAATTCACCTTGTCAAATTGCTTATTGGTCTCTTATTTGCGATTACGCGCGATTAGAAGCGATTACAAGCGGAAAAGTGGTCGTTTTAATATCAGTTTTGGTCTTTTTATATACATTTTGATACTGTTTTTGGTCTTTTTAAAATTTTATGTACATTAATCTTTGTAACACACAGTTTAAAATGCCGCCCGCTTACCGCAGGCGGCATTTTACTTATACATTAGCAATCAGTGTGGTTAAGGATTTTCTCTGGCCTTCGGTAGGCTCCTTCAGTTTGCCGTTATTAAGGAGTGTTGTAATACAGTGTACCAAGAACCAGCCATCTGCATGAAATACGAACTGCAGCTCATATGCTTCTACCTTTCTAAGGTGTGCAGGAACCGATTCCAGTACAGCCTCGGCATAAGGCGCCTTTAGCGCATCAAATTCAGTCTGGTACTTTTCTTTAATACGCTCTCCGATGGCAAGAAGTTTATCACGAATTTCATCGCTTGCCAAAACTACGATTTGCCATGCGGATTTGAAGTGTCCGTCATAATCGCCATTGGTTTTGATATAACCACGTTCTGCAAGCCAAGCGTAATCGTGTTTTGATAAGCCATTATCATCTTCAAAATTGTAGAAAGTTATAACCTTTTCACACTCATTCGGAAAGTTTCTTTCCTTAATAGAGGGTCTGTCAGACCACTGAGAATCAATTTGAAACATTAGTTGCTTGTCATTGCCATTCCACAAAGGGCCGCACCAGTTCTTCATATACACATAATCATCAGGCAAAACCATATTATCCGGTACAACCGATGCGTGGAAAATGTAATGTCCACCGTCGGGACGCATTGTTGCAGCCTCGCCAAAAGTTATTTTCTTATCCATCAGTTTCTCACCGGAATAAGCGGCAATATAAGGGATCAATGTCCACAGGATGAAATTACGGTCCGCTTTAGGCGACTCAGTCAAGGAGATGGGAGCGTCAGTTTGACCACATAATATGTCCGGATCGTCAAGGATGCCGGAAGAGGTCAGCTCATCATACAGATCGTTCGCAAACAGCTCAGCAGCACGCTTGTACATATCGTTCTGCATGGTAAGCAGTTCTGCAGTCGGCTCGCTGATGATGAAGTTGATAATGTACTTATCCTTTTGTGCCTGCAGGAAGCCGTATTCCTCAAGGAATTTAACTTCTGTTTCTACGTACACGGGGGAAACACCCAGGTCATCGGCAATCTCGTTAATGGTCTTTGCCGTATTACGCACACAATAGCAGATATTCTGGGCCAGTGTGGAACGGAAAAACTCGTCTGGAGATTTTTTGCCCACGGAACCGTTGATGCCGTAAGAGTGGAATTTAATAGGGTTAAACTTGAGTTCGCTTGCTTTTCTCATCGTATCCATACCTCGTTTCAATTCTTTTTTAGCTTCAAACAAGTGCCACTTGACAGTGCCGAGAGGAATATCCAGTTCCTGAGCAATATCTGCCTGTTTGCGATTCTCAAAGTAATACGCAATCACTATTCTTCTTTGCAGCTTAGAAAGGTAAGCAATCTCAGTCTGGAGACGATGGATGGCGTCACGATTGTCGTCGGTGTCCAGTTCAGAGTACGGATCTGCAATCAGCTCCGCAACCTCATCAATAGAAACACCGACCATACTTTTCGCAGCATCACGATAATAGTTACTGAGCGTGTTATGGGCAACGGTCCAGATGAACTTTCCCATGTCCGCAACGTCATCCTTTTTTAGGAGCGCACGGAACGCTCTTATCGCAATCTCCTGCGACAGATCCTCTGCATCGTGGATGCTTTTACATCTCTTCAGAGCAAATCCGAATATGGGCTTCAGGTATTCAGTTATAGTTTTCTCTACGTCTTGTCTGTTCACTTGTTGGCTCCTCTCGAAAGCTTTCACCCATATAGACACGCGAATCTGAAAAGGTTGGAACTTTTTGAAAAATTATTTGAAATCGAAAAGAGAGATAATCGGAAGGATATTCATATACATTCCTTCAAAGCGGAACTGACTTTCCGGACCTTCTTTTTCAAGAATAAATTGTGACAAATCGCTCTCAAGACAATCCTGCACTTTTTCAGGAGATACCCCAGACTTATCGCTGATCTGAGCAACGGTTGTATAGGCATCTTCGGAATGGATAGTCAACTGGTAAAGGGCTGTGGCAACCTTCAAGGTCTTTACATCACTAAATGGCTTGATCATTGCTACGATTCGCCGAACATCAGTATTCATCAGAGTTAAGTTCCTATTGTTTGAGAAGAACACAGCTCCGTGCCTCATCGTTGTTGTTATCTCCGGAATATTACAGCAAGAATAGCCCCATTCTGCATTGCCGGCATGTTCAATAGCATCTTCTGTATCCCATCCTGGATTCATATTATCAGCTGTCATTCCTTTGGACAGAATAATCGTGTGAAGAGCTGCAGCCATTCTAAAGGTAAAGTCAAAATCTTCGCCCTTCGGCAAGGACTCTATGCGTTTGCGAATAGCAAGGACAATATCTTCTGTCGTAGAAACAGGAGTATACCCCAGAAGCTCATCCACCGAAACATCAAAGAGTTTCGCGATGTCGGGCAGGAGCTGGATATCCGGGCAGCACTGTGCTGACTCCCATTTAGAGACTGCTTGATTGGTTACGCCAAGAGCGTTGGCTAGTTCTTCTTGCGTAAGACCTTTCTGTTTTCTGAGAAAGGCGATCTGTTCATTGATTTTAATTGTAATCATATAAGCACCTCGCATTTGTTTTTTCGTAGCTACAATTATATTGTACGGATCTGCAGCTCTAAAAACAATGACGCATCAGTTTGATGAGTTCGGATTTCATCCAACTTACAGTTGGATAGTTTATCGTGGAAATGCCGCCCACATAACACAGGCGGCATAATGGTTATTTTACTTTCTCTATCGGCATCCAAATCTGAACGTTACGTTCTGCCTTCGGTAGCCAATGATAGACTGCAAGTTCAGGGGCGTTTTTGAGTTGGAAACCCATTTCCGGCATCCACTCAGTTAGAATCTGAATCCTCAAATTCAGCAGATCAAAATAATCACAAATGGGGCTTTTGACATCGTTAGTTTCAAAAACAACATAAGTAGTTTCAGGGATAACAATGTTTTCCAAACCCAAGTCTTCAACAAAATCAACGCCGGTAACGTCTTTGTTGTAAAGATTATCTCTTTCCCAGCTGTCTAATAAATGGCAGTAATAATAGTCATAACCTTCATCTGTGATATTGGTGATAACGCAATGTGCATCAATGTTTCGTGATGCGCCACGAAGGAACCACTGTTTTCCTCGCGTCGTCACAAAAAGTTGTTCCTCCTGACGCTCTCTGTCCTTGCCATAGGGTACACCGGTGAAATGAGCTTTATATCCAGTCAAAATCATTTCCGGCTTCTTTTCAATTCTGTAATTCATAGGTTTACCGCCTTCCAAAGAAAATTTCAGTACAAGACGGGAATAGGATTTCAGCATACTACCGTTATTTCGAGCCTGCGACGGCAATATATCGTGGAACTTTTGGAATGCTTTTGCAAAGCTGTCCGGACTTTCATAGCCATACTTTAGCGCCACATCAATTACTTTTGCATCTGTTGTTGCAAGCTCTGAACCAGCAAGCGACAATCTGCGATTGCGTATGTATTCGCCAATGGTAAATCCGCAAAGGATACTGAATACTCGCTGAAAGTGATAGCTTGATGAAAAGCTTTGTGCTGCAACCATATCGTAATCAATTTTTTCGGTTAAATGATTTTCGATATAGTCTATAGCTTTTTGCATCCCAACAATCCAATCCATATTAGCCCTCCTTGTCTGCCTATATTCTATCAAAAGGCGATTTTTATTTCCCGATATTATGTGCTTTATTATGTCGGCTACTTTTGTGCTACATATACTGTTGCAAGTGATTAACAACTCTATATTTATGCTACAATTAGAGGCAATAAAGTTCAAGTTGACACAACTAAAACTTTATTGCCCCTTTATAAAATTACATTTTAAATTTCTCAAAATCGTACTCTCTAAGTATACTATATCGCATTCCATATAAACTATGTAAAATTGACCTAGGAGAATCGACTAGTAGATATGGTTCTTTGCCGTCCTCTATTACTGCTGCCCCATCTTGCAGTCTATCAATATAGTATGGCAATTTCTCTTCTGGAGTCCTTTTGTTTGTTTTTTCCAACAGTTGGTCGAACTTATCAATAGTACAATGAGATGTCACCATGATTTCCCGATATTGATAAATTTTATCAATATTTTTGGGATCACACGACTCCATTCTTTTGTAAATTGAAGACTGCTTTAAAAATTTGGCGATATCATCTGCATTGTTGCCTACCACAACTTCTTCTGATACCATATCAAAAGACTGATAACTTTTCAAACATTTAAGCAATATTCTAATATCCTCAGGATACGTTTGATTGTTTTCATTTAAAGAGTTTATAGTACTCATCAATAAGTCGTCTGTAAAATACAAATAGTTTTTATCAGCGTCTTTTTCATGATCCTGGATTAATTTAAAAATATTCCTATATTGGTAACTTGTTGTTATGTCTCTAATTAGCCATGACACTATGGATTGTAAAACACAACCAGTTATAGATGTATATTTATGATTTATTACTTGATTATATGCCAAGTATCGATTTAGTAAAAACTGCTCTACACAAGCAACACCCTTAAGATTTACGCCTACTATTTTATGTCCATGATAATCAGCACATCTAAGAGTTTGGATTAACATTCCTAAATCAAAAACTCCATATGATGCACCAGAAAAAGAAGCATCTCTTAAAAGATAATCTATACGATCTGCATCTATCTCCGAATGCATTAACTGTATCATAACAGAAAACTTATCTTTAAATAATGAGTCACTGTATTGGGCATTACCAGTAATTATTGCATTAATTTCGTTGATTACCCGATCTACGGCTTTGTCTTCATCCATTTTTAATTTTTTGAAGAAAGCATTCCCTTTAACATAGTAGTTTTTTATAATTTCCTTTATAGCACCACTTGTGCTTAACACTAAAGCACCCATATTTTCATGATGACAATTGCTTTCACCATAGCCCATTAGCCTATAATCACCGACTTTTTCCGGCTCTGTAAGGCTATCAACAGCTTTTTTTGCATTATCTCTAAAAGCAACGAAGTTGTTTGAATCGTATTCTAATTTGCCTTTGGATTTTAACTCTTGGCAATTCTTGTACACATATTCAATATCATGAGAAAGAGGATAATGTCCAACATCATGCAACATTCCGGCTAATCTTAACAATTGACGCTCATTATCATCAAAAACATCTAATTTAACGGCCATCTGATCAACAATATACATTACACCCAATGAGTGTATATATCTATTATGTAACGCACATGGAAAAATCCTATGTGACAATCCTAATTGCGAAATGTTTTGCAGGCGTTTAAATATAGGTAGACGCTCTATTTGGTTTTCAACTTCCGTCAAACCGATAAATCCATGAACACTGTCCAAAATTGAATTTACGGTTTTGATTTTATACTCAACCGCCTTCATAATTCCCCTTTTATGCCCCTTTACTTTTTTAGTTTTTGTAAGCCAAAATCAACTCACAACTTTCTATAGCTTTTTCATTGTCTTTTTTATTTGATAGATGCTCTTTCAAAGATATAAGCTTATTATTTATCTCTTTCCAATCATATGAAGGATGAATATATCTTTTTAAAAACAACAAAGATGCAATAGCTTCTATCCAATTGCGCAAATTATATGTGGTATTTTCTCTTCTTGCCAATATATCTTTCACAAATAAAATAACGCTTTGTGTTCTTTCCGAAAATTCACCAGAATAAGGAATATCCGATTCAGCTATAGTAGAGATATCATTATGAAGACTTTGTGAAAACGGACCATATTTATCCCACGCAAATCTATAGTCTCCAACAGTCAATCCAAGTTCATTCAATAGGAAAACTATTTTTTGCATTATTATCCTGTTTTCACGATCGGTAGCGTTTAAATCAGTACCAGTAAGGTCCTTGTAAAGCCTCAAAAGTATATCGCTATTTTCCATATTTGTGCCTCCACTTTCTTAGTATCTAAAATATACCATATTTTCGAGTAAAAATCAATACTTATTCCATTTTATGATAACTCATACATTTTGATAACGCTCTTTCTAAGATGCCCACATGGTTTAGGGTTTCTTTTTTGAGCCATAAATATACATCTTGTTAGTATCAAACAATTGCTTTTTCAGCATTAATTAACTCGTTTTTAAATTAAATTTTTATTTTCTCAGGAATATGAATTGCCTCACTGATTTTTGGAGAAAACAGCTTGTCAAATAATATCTCGTTTCGCTTTTTAGCATCAGAAAGGAGTTTGCTGTAAGAAATAACCTCGATGTATGAATGACGATATTGATTAAAACCAGTAAATCCAAGATTATCTGCCGTAGGAATTAATCCACTATTCAAACAGTGTATCCGCATCTTATCGGTCAAATCACAAATTACATAACATCTAAATAAGGTTCCGTCAGTAATACTAAATGATTGGCCGTTTGCTTTTTTCTTCTTCCCTTGTCGAATGAGGTCAACATATTCTCCAACTTGATTTACGGGATTTTTATTGTCATTATCGGGTTTTTTAAATTCAACAATAGTTACTGTCGTAAAAGGTTCTTCACTATCAGAATATGCGAAAGCTTGATCAAAGATGGCAATATCAGGTTCTTTGGTGCTATTGCTATCAATTACCGGCATAGATTTTAATGTTTTATCAGATGCCAAATACTTGTGATATGCCAATCGCTCATCAACAATCCATAAGTTCATTTCTTCAAATGTAATATCATTAGAGGTGTGGCGCATTGGACAAATCAGAGAATGGATGACATCTTCTTTCTTAAAACTACCATCATTCTGTATAGTCAGAGCATCTTCAAGCATTTTCAATAAGGTTTTCCTTCTTGCCACATATTCTGCCAAACAAGTTTTGCTTATCTCCGTTACACTTGACCAATATTGCTCAAAAAGTTTCTGGTATGTCGTATCGGTATATGATGCTGTTTCACTTGCAGCCTTTTCCAGGTCCTTTTCCTGTTTTTTTATTTCTCTTTCCCATAGCTGAACATGTTTATGTAATTCCATATCCAAATCATCAGCTTTCAATCCCGCGGGGATAGCTTGATATACCTCGGGGCGACTATTTAAAAGGTACCGATAAGTAGGTTTATCTTGCGAAACAAATGTATCGATTTGTTCACGCTTCTTTTTCTCAATATCGGACAGATAATCGGAAAGATATCCTGTTATATATTCTACTGCAGTTGAAACTAAATTTTCTTTACCTGTTCCAAAAAGAGCTATTTGGCTTCCGATTTCATCAAAATCAAACCCTGTACGGGTTGTATTAACTATAGAATCCAAATATCCACCGGTTAAATAACCTATGTAATAAAATCCTATAGGGTCATCTTTCGGAATGATTTTCTTTTGAAGGTCAGGAATTTGCTTTTTTAAGTCAAACGACAAAACTTCCTGCATATTGGCGCACAAATGTAACTCATGAGATGTTGCACCCTCAGGCAATCTTAAATGATAAAGCACAAACTCGTTGTCTTTTAACGTAAAATGATCTTGATGTAATGAATCTTTTATATTGTTTTCAAAGTATTTATTAAGATTAATTGTTTCAGAAACACCATCTGATAGAATAATTTCAGGACAACTATTAGAAATAAAAAACAACAAACAGTGTTCTATCAATTTTTTTGCAATAACATCTAATTCAACCGGGCAACTTTGTTTATAGGGAGCTAAAAACTCTTTTAATGTTATTCTAGTAACCAGCTGCTGATCTTCAGAGATTTTAATATTATCTTCAGGTATAATACCATCCGGTGAAAATGTAAAATTTCGGTTATAATAGATGCCGTTCTCAAAATAGTTGCTTTCCAAGGTTACCTCTTTGAATGCTTTCAACCATAAAAAGCGACCAATTCCTTTACAACCTTTTTTAGCTTTAAGAGTAGAATATGCCGTATTAAAAGACTTGTAATTCTGCTCGTCAAGTCCAATTCCATTATCAGTTATTGAAAAAGATTCAAATCTTTCTAAAAATTCCTTATTTGAATCCAATGTGCCGTTATATGAGATTTCCCTTTGCGCAGAAATATAAATTTTTCCGTTATTTCTATTAGGCGAATCTTCTATAGCTTGAATCGAATTCACTACAGCCTCAAATAAAGGCCAAAGTGCCTTTGATTCTGCCAAGCGAATATTATTTAGTTGTCCTCTAATATCTAATACAAATGCACTCATAACACAACTCCTCTTAATGTATTAATATAATTCACTTCAACTCATTTAAATAAGATGACATTGTAAATTACATTTCTTAGTATTTTATCCTAAAATAATCTAAATAGTTTTTAAACGTATCCTGTGCTGAGAGACAGGTATCGATAAGATATCCTTTTTCTTGATTCCATTCTTTCAATCCGCGGTAATAGAACATTTTTATTTTATCTTCAATAATGAATGGAACGATGCCGTGTTTTAAGCATTCCTTGAACATAATGAGTCTGCCGACACGACCATTACCGTCTTGGAACGGGTGAATGCGTTCAAACATTACGTGGAACTCGATGATATCTTCAAGTGCAACATTCTCTTTGCTGTTATAATCGGCAAGGAGTTTTTTCATTTCTGCCGACACGTCTTCGGGGAGGGTAGTTTCTCTACCGCCAACTTCGTTAGGTAATTTTTTATAATCGCCAACGGCAAACCAATCTTTTTTCGAATCGCTTGTACCAGTCTTAAGAATAAAATGCAGATGCTTTATAAACTTTTCGCTTAGTTGCAATTTTGCACTCTCAATAATTTCATCGATACAGCGGAAGTGGGTAGCGGTTTCGATAATATCATCAACACGCACACCTCCATCGGTTAAGCCAATGGTATTAGTTTCAAAGATATAACGAGTCTGATCATGGGTTAGGCGGCTGCCTTCAATATGATTGGAGTTGTAGGTCAATTCAATCTGTATTTTATGATAAATTCCGCCGTGAACTTGACCGCGCTTTTCCTCTTTCAAAATATCAAGTAAGGTCTGTGGTGCAGGTTTGCTTTTATTACTTCTTTCGGGTTTCTCTGCGTTTTCGGGAATATTCCAAGTCTTGCCCATAAGGAAAGCACCGGGGACACGTCCTGCAGCACAATAATTACGAACGCTACGCTCGGATGTATTCCAAAGTAAAGCGACCTCTTTAACGGATAAATATTTCATATGCAGACCTCCAAATTTACTGCTATAAGTATACCATATTATCGGCAAAATGTCAACTAATTGAAATTGATATCTGATTCTATTATTGCCGATAACGGAAGTTTTATGTGTGCTGTCTTCTATACGAAAATAGTCCTCTTTACAAATGTGTTACTTTATGATATACTAACATATATAACATAACACAAAAGTCTAAGGGGGATGTTTATGAAAAATACGTCTAATATAATTGCGATTTATTCAAGAAAGTCTAAATTCACTGGCAAAGGCGAAAGTATTGGTAATCAGGTAGAGCTTTGCCGTGAATACATACGAACTCATTATGGTGATGAAGCAGCAGAAAAAGCGGTAGTATTTGAGGACGAAGGTTTTTCGGGCGGAAACGTCAACCGTCCTGCTTTCAAAAAAATGATGGCTCATATCGAGCGTGGAGAATTTAAGGCGCTTGTGGTTTACCGTCTTGACCGTGTTAGCCGTAATGTCAGCGACTTCTCATCACTTATTGAAGACCTTAACCGCAGAGACATAGTCTTTGTGTCTATCCGTGAACAGTTTGATACAGCAACCCCTATGGGCAGGGCGATGATGTATATTGCCTCTGTATTTGCACAGCTTGAACGTGAGACCATTGCCGAGCGTATCAGAGATAATATGCATGAATTAGCAAAGACAGGCCGATGGCTTGGTGGCAATACCCCCACAGGTTATTGCAGTGAAAGTGTTAAGAGTGTTACGGTTGACGGTAAAACCAAAAAGGCATGTAAGCTAAAGCTTATTCCCGAAGAAGCAGAAACCGTTAAGCTTATATTTGATTTATTTATTAAAACTGGCTCTTTAACACTCACCGAGGCAGAATTGATACAGCGTAGGATAATGACGAAAAATGGCAATCATTTCACACGCTTTTCAATTAAATCCATACTTCAAAATCCCGTATATATGATTGCGGACGAAGAAGCTTATGAATTCTTCAAACTAAAGGATGCGGATCTATTTTCATCCAAAGAAGATTTTGACGGCGTACACGGGATTTTAGCATACAACCGTACCGACCAAGAAAAAGGCAAAGCAACTGTTTATAACCCTGTCAGTGATTGGATTGTGTCGGTTGGTAAGCATCAGGGTATTATTCCCGGCAAGGTTTGGGTAGGTGTTCAGGATAACCTTGAACGGAACAAGTCAAAATCTTTCCGCAGACCAAGAAGAAACGAAGCCTTACTGACTGGCCTTTTGTTCTGCTCTTGCGGCAACCGAATGTACCCCAAGCTCTCAAAACGGAAAACTGCTGACGGCGAAACTATATACACCTATGTCTGCAAGATGAAAGAGCGTAGCAAAAAAGACCTCTGCAATAAACGTAACGCAAATGGTAACACATTAGACCTTGCGGTTATTGAAAAAATCAAGCAGCTTGCAGACGAAAAAAGTGATTTTGTTAAGCAGCTTGAAAAAAGCAAGATTTTCTACACCGGCAACCGCGAGCAGTATGAGCAGAAGTTAAGTACGATGAAAAAAGAAAAAGCCGACCTTCAGAAAAAGGTCAGCTCTCTCATAGACACACTTGCCGAGTTAGATGATAATTCTGCTAAAAAATCAATAGTAGCCCGTATTAACGAAATAAATACGGAGATTGATAAAATTTCACAGGGTATTGACGAAATGATAAGTCTTACCGCCGAACACGCTTTCAGTGATATTGAGTTTGACGTGCTTCGTCAGATGCTTTCGGTATTCAAAAACACTATTGATGATATGTCCTACGAACAAAAAAGAGCCGCCATTCAAAGTATTGTCCGCCGTGTAATTTGGGATGGCGAAAATGCACATGTTATTTTATTTGGTTCGCAGGATGGTGATATCGAGCTCCCTGATATCACACCTTACATAAAACACATTGAAATAGATACAGATGAAGATGAAGAACTCATAGAGTTTTCGGACGTAGATTACGATGAAGATACTAATTAGGATTTTAGTTCAGAAACTAAAACCGATTCGTGTGAGGATAGCAAACGAAATTCTTATGCATTTCAGAAATCTGAAAAAAAGCGCGCAAGATGTTTATATCAGCGAACCTATTGATACCGATAAGGAAGGTAACGCCCTGACGCTCATTGATATAATTGCCGATGAAACCGATGTAGCAGAAGAAATAGACACAAAGCTAAAATTACAAAAGCTTAAGGTTTTGCTATCAGGCTTTCTTACCGAAAGAGAGTTGCTTATAATAAAAATGCGATACGGTCTTGACGGCTTTCAAGAGCTTACACAAAAGGAAATTGCAAAAAAGCTTAACATATCCCGAAGCTATGTATCCCGAATAGAAAAAGCCACCTTAGAAAAACTAAGGCGGCAATTTTAAAGCCGAAGCCCCCGTGGAAACACGGGGGCTTCGGCTCGGTCTGAAAAGAGAAATAAGTTAAAACCTATTCCAAACAAAGTTATTACTCTTCAATATTTTCCTTTTTCTTTTTCTTAGCAAGAATAATAAAGAGAGTTACACCTGCAGCTATCACTACGACTGCA
>JAZUQD010000073.1:0-8994 GCA_045605505.1 Pradoshia sp. | reverse complement strand
AGCGATTACATACCTTCCTTTTAAGTACCCCCACCGGCTTTGTTTCGGTGCCCCTCAATGTCCAGATAAAGCACCCGAAACCAGGTCTTCTATTCATTTTCGGTATTCCACATAGTATACTTGATCAATCATTTCTAGCTTCTGACCACAATAGCCCTGTGCGAGAAGTTTTTGTTGACCTTTCGTATCAGCCATTTGGCATACTACGGGTTCTCCTTCTCTTTCATTGACGCTTCCGAGCTGCTTAAAGAAGATATAACGTAAATTCCCTCCATACTTAGGTTTCAATGCAACTATTTCCATTCCTTGAGCAAACTTATCCTTTAGGCTTGGGATGTTAAATGGAGCAACTGTCGAACATACATATTTATAGGGGTGTCCACTGCGTGCCAGTTCATCCATGATCCACGTTGCCATTCGCTGCTGAAGGCTGAACCCACGCCATTCCGGGTCAACATTGCTAATGTCTTGATAAATAACAAAATCCAATTCGCTTTCTGGCAGGCCGGCATCGATTCCCAAATGGTCCTCCAGCGTATCCGGCACAACTAAAGCGCGGAATGAAATCAATTCCATCTCCACAAAAACACCGATTAATAGACCATTTCCATTCGTTATGTAACGGAACTCCTCTTCTGAAAGAGGCTGAAGGCTCGTGGGATCATCTAAATGCCTTACCACTTTATCCTGCAAACTTAACACTTGAGGGATATCAGTTTCTGTTAATCGGCGAACAACATAAGCTTGTCCATTGGGAAACATACCTTGATCGATCATCTAAAGTCTCTCCTCTCATTGAATCCCTATATGCAATGCTCTAAACTATTTTATCAAGAAAATTTAAACAATATCCCATTTTACCTATTTTTATTAAAAAGTGTATTTCTTTTTATTTTTAAATAGCATCCCAGATAAACTAGAAATATGTTAATAGGATAGAAAGGCAAACAGCGTCCTTTTGCCATGGCATAAAGCTAATTCTTGTTTCCTTTTCAATAATACCTTATAAAACAAACATTCATCCTCTCTGACGAAGCAAAAAAAGCATTTACCCTCATCACATTTTCATGTAATGAACGTAAATGCACAATATCATAATTTTTCATCAAGTAGAGGGACATTCAGTTTGCTAAATCGCATAATTTGATAGGCATAAAATATGCCAACAGCTGCTGTTGCTGATAATCCAATAATCATGGATAAATCATAATCCAACCCGAACCCTTCCGGTGCGACCATCAAATAAGTAAAGACGACTGCTGTCATAAACAATGCCGGTAATCCTGAGATCCAATGTAACTTCGCTTCTTTTAACAAATATGAGGTTGCTACCCATAGCATGACAGTCGCTACCATTTGGTTTGTCATCCCGACATAGCGCCATAAAAATTGATAATCAATAGTTGAAAGGTAAAATGCCGGAACCGTGACTGCAACAGTTGCCAGAACGGCCACTGTTTTTGGATTGCCTTTTACACGGGATCCGAGGAAATCAAGTACAATCATACGTGCTGACCGTAGAGAAGTGTCTCCCGTCGTGATGGGAAGGATAATCACGCTCAGCACAGCCAATAATCCACCGACAGTTCCCAAGAGTCCAATCGAAATCTCATCAACAACGCCACCTGGACCAACAGATGCCATAACTTCTCCCAGTCCTCCGGTCCCTCCGTAGAAACTCATCCCAGCTGCACACCAGATTAAAGCAATGATCCCTTCACCGATCATCGCTCCATAAAATACTTTCCGACCTTCTGTTTCTTTTTTCAAGGTACGAGAGATAATCGGACTTTGTGTGGAGTGGAAGCCCGAAATGGCACCACAAGAGATTGTCACCATCAATAACGGCCATACCGGTAATTCAGTGGGATGCAGATTGGCAAATGACAATTCAGGCATTTTAATATCTGAAGTTATTAACGATATTAAAACGGCACCAGCCATAATTAATAATACCGCACCGAATAATGGATAGATTCGACCGATAATTTTATTGATCGGTAAAATTGCTGCTAAAAAGAAATATATAAAAATAATGATTACCGCAACCATGAATGTTATGCCTGTTTTAGCTGCAATAACAGCTGCAGGACCTGCCGTGAATGCAGCCGCCACTAAAATCATTAAAACGACTGAAACAATGTCTGTAAATACACGCATGACTTTTCCTAAATATTTTTGTACCAGGGTGGGGAACTGCGCCCCTCCATGACGAACAGAAAGCATTCCCGCAAAATAGTCATGGACCGCACCCGCAAAAATACATCCAAGAACAATCCAAACCATCGCTACTGGACCATATAAAGCGCCTGTGATAGCTCCATAAATCGGGCCAAGTCCAGCAATATTCAATAACTGAATAGTCCAGCCCTTCCAAGCCGGCATTGGAACATAATCCATATTGTCTGCTTTCGTATAGGCCGGTGTCGGTGTCTGATCATTCACAACAAACACCTTTTCTACAAACTTACCATAAACCATATAAGCCACTATTAATAGAACAATTGAACCTATGAGTGTAAACATGCAGACCCTCCCAAATAACGTTTTATTTACCAGATAATTCGAATTATATACTAGATATTTTGATTCTACAATTATTTTTCTGAATATTATATATATTTAGAAAATATATTTATGTATTATTTATTCTTCTATTAATATGACAATAAGTTTCTCTTAATTTTTAAAAATGTTTTCGTATCACTTGTTGCTTTAGGTAGACAGGTAACGATTATCCATCTATGTACCTAAAAAATTGCATTCACCTATCACTCTCTTACAAAAACAAATTCTTCTATTTTAGATATTTTATGTTTAACACTATTTATGTAGGGAAAATGATTTTTCGAGGACTTTTTTCCCTTCAAATCCAGTGGTATAATAGTTCCTCAAATAATGAACACACAACTATGAATGGAGGAGACATGAAGAATATTTTTAAAATCGCCAGTGCATTTATGGGAATTATCATAGGTGCCGGGTTTGCATCAGGACAAGAAATTTTACAGTATTTTAGCAGTTTCGGTATGAAAGGAACGATTGGAGCCATCCTTTCCATCCTATTGTTTGGATATTTGGGAATGGTTTTAACGAAGCTGGGCAGCCGGCTTCAGACAGACTCACATAAGGAAGTTATCTATAAAATCAGTGGGCGTTACCTCGGCGTTTTCATCGATTCTATCCTCATATTTATCCTTTTTGGAATTGGCGTTGTCATGATTTCAGGTTCAGGATCTATTTTCACTCAGCAATTTGGATTGCCAAGGTACGTCGGCATCATCCTCATGACCGTTCTCATTTTACTCACAATCCTATCCAACGTAGACCGGGTTGTAAAAGTAATCGCTATGATAACTCCTTTTCTCATATTGGGAGTGGTTGTATTATTTATACATAGTATGATGACCATGGATTTTTCTTTCATGGAATTGGATTCCCTAGCGAACGAACAGCCTTCTGCTACCAACCATTGGCTGACTTCTCTCATTAATTATGTTTCACTTGCGATTGCGATGGGCGCATCCATGAGCTTGGTAATGGGCGGAGATGAACCCAATGAGAAAATAGCTTCAATTGGAGGACTGGCGGGAGGTATAGGTGTAGGAATCTTAATTGTCTTACATCATCTAGCCATCTTTGCAAAAGTCGATGTGGTAGGGGATTTGGATATGCCATCTTTAGGCCTGGCCAATCAACTATCGCCGTTATTTGGAATTCTCTATTCGATCATTCTGTTCGGCATGATTTTTAATTCGGCTGTCAGTATGTTCTTTTCGTTTGGGACACGCTTCTTTGCCCCTAAAACGAAAAAATACAACTGGTTCGTGATTGTCTCCGTACTCGTTGCATTTGGAGCAAGCTTCTTTGGATTCAAGCAGTTAGTATCCTTCTTCTACCCACTGTTTGGATACCTGGGTATGATTTTAATAGTTGTACTCATTATCGCTTCCATTAGAATGAAGCCTTTAAAGAAGCCTACAGATACTAGCAATCCACTATAAAAGAAACGGGATTCGTCAAATTTGATGAATCCCGTTTTTAATGCTATCCATAACTTTTGGAACATAAAATCCACCTTATGAAACCACTATATCCCCTCATGGCTTACTACACTGAACTAGTATAGTGTAGAAGTCAAAGCCTATCCTTCAGAGGAAAGGTATCTCTTACGATTATTAAAATCGCCAAGCTATTCCTTCACTTCATCCATTTATAATGAGAAAGTAACCAGTTATAGAAATGGCGTAGAATCATTGCCAATATCTACCTATAATGAGGGTAGATCGTTAAGAACTATAACCATTGGGGGTGGAAAATTGAAAATCGAAATCCAGTTAGATGGGGAGTATGAAGAACCCAAAATCGTCATACATGCAAAGGAGATGACAGCTGAAATTTCAAATTTACTCGAGAAACTGTCAGGCGATGAAATTCATTCCTTGATAGGATATAAAGAAGATGAAATTGTTTTAATACGCCAGGACGATATCCTGCGCATCTACACAGAAGGGCCATATGTTTATGCACAAGTAACGAATGAGAAATTACGTTTGCGACAAAGATTATATCAATTAGAAGAAACGATTCCTCACAAACAATTTATCAGAATTTCCAATTCTGAGATTGTCAATTTTGAAAAAGTCAAAAGCTTAGATATGAGTATCAGCGGAACAATCACGCTGAAATTCGAATCAGGCGATCAATCCTATGTCTCAAGGCGTTATATCAATAAGATAAAAAAACATTTAGGAATATGAGGTGATGGATAT
This sequence comes from Pradoshia sp., assembly GCA_045605505.1. GTDB lineage: Bacteria > Bacillota > Bacilli > Bacillales > Pradoshiaceae > Pradoshia. The sequence goes on along the minus strand of JAZUQD010000073.1, from coordinate 4,222 downwards.
GAAATCAATTATCGTAAGAAGTGCACTAGGATTTCCACTAGGCGTTTTTATCTCCACTTTTATAACTCTTTGCATTTCACTTGGCGTTGGGGATGGGACGTTTTACGCTGTGGTACCAAGCTTAATTGAGACCATGGGTTCAGAATTAAATGCTTATCTGTTGCAATTTATATTAAGCGGACTATTGGGAATCGCATTTGCTGCCGGCTCTCTCATTTTTGAACAAGATCATTGGAGCCTCATCAAACAAACAAGCTTACACTTTTGCTTAGTTACCGTAGCCATGTTTCCTGTCGCCTATTACTCGCATTGGATGCAACATTCCTTTAAAGGGTTCTTACTCTACTTCCTTATCTTCGTGGTCCTCTATTTAATCATCTGGATTAGTCAATATGTATTTTGGAGACGAAAAATCACTCGTTTGAATCATTCTTTAAATAAATCTTAACTTTCCGATTCCCCTTACTATTAACAAAAGGTATGGTTGTATCCCTATTAATTCCAATAAAAACAGCGCTGAACCTGATAAAGACTTAAATATCAAGTGTTCGGTAAAGACCATCTATGAAGTTAGTAAAAAAGGTGACCTTATAACAAGGGTCACCTTTTTACGAAACAATATAGATGGGATGATTCTATAAAAATCGATTCTTACCGATTTACTGTTACCGTCGTAAAAACAATCTTGTCATGATGGTGTCGTGAGACTTTTTTTCATGCCGTCCGCCACAAAAGGTAATTATTTCCTGGAAAATATTCAAAAAAAGAATTTGGATATCTTTCGAAGTATTTAAGCAGACTTATCCTATTAAAGTCATTTTACCACGGAAATATGATATAACTCATACATGCAATGAATGCTAATGGTACGTTTAAAAATATGTATACATATTTTTTTTGCATGATAGATATACTGGTTGAAATAATAGCAATTAAAACAGCTAAAGGAATAGTGAATATAAATAGCTCAAGAAAATAAAGGTCAATATAAACTAGAGCCGTTATAATGGCTGTAATAAGTGTCCATACAGCTGGATTTTTAAACATAATTTAGCACCTACTTATATAACTTTTTATTATTTTAATATAATATTATACTAAAAATTTTACTTCAAGGGATCTTTTCATGCTAATCTATGCTATTTGGAGAATGAGTGAAAATTATCAAACCTATAAAAAATCCTGCATCTATACGTTGCAGGATTTTTTTTCATTTAGTTGCTTTCACCATGATTCTGTTGATAATTGTATACCGCTCCAATGAGATTGGCATCGTTTTTAAACTGGCAAATCTCGATATCGGGTACCATTTTCGCTATCTTTACCTTCTCTAGTATCTCCTTAAATTTGCACTGTAATTGTGGGATTAGATCTGGTTTCGCTGATATACCCCCACCAATAATAATTTTTTCAGGATCATAGCTGTACTGCAAATTATAGATTCCTTGTGCCAAGCTGTAATAGAGTTTTTCCGTTTCGTCAATTGCCACCTCATCACCCTGCTCCGCTAGTTCAAATACTTCCTTCCCATTGACTTCCCTGCTTGGCAGATTCATACGCGCAGCATATCGTTTGGCCATATGGACAGGGCTGGCTAACGTGCTAAAGGTCTGGTCTCGGTTTAAGAGCATATACCCAAACTCGCCCCCAAAAAGATGTTTCCCCTGATGAATCTTCCCATCGATAATGACCGAACCGCCTATACCAGAACCGACCACTACAAAAATAACATCCTTCAGCCCTTTTGCTGCGCCTTTCCATAATTCCGCCAGTGCTGCACAATTCGCATCATTTTCCATGGAAATAGGACAACCAAAAAGCTCTGTTAACTCAGGAGTAATCTCGAAGTCATGAAGGTAGGGAACCGCACTCGCACCTTCCACGATTCCTGTTTTTTGGTTAACCGCTCCTGGTGAACTGATGGCAACGCCGTTAATCTTATATTGTTCAGTAAATTTTTGCTTAATTTGCAGTAAAGAGGACTTCATTTCCTCCCAGGTAGATGGCGTAACCATTGATCCTTTTTCCACAATATCTTCATCATACCAAACCCCATACTTTATAGCCGAACCGCCAATATCAAAAACAAGTAATGCCATAATTTCACATCCTGCTCTAAGAATAGTAAACTCGAAAAAACTTATCTTCTTCTTATACAAATTCGGTGCTCTATAATTGGTACTAATGCGCTATCTTATTACTGAGTATAGCTATCTTCCTTTTTACTGTACTTTTCAAATGCTTGAATCCATGTTTTTGCCATCAACATATTCCCGGCTGAATTTGTATGTACTCCGTCAATAGTTAGCTGGTAGCCGGTACTGGCCTGCAAGTATCGGATAAAGGCTTCATGAGTTGGAACATGAATGGCCTCATATTTGTCCGCCAGTTTTTTAACAATGCTGCTATAGGCCAGGAGCTTTTGATTCCCCTCTGATTCGATATCTTCTTCAATGATTGTCGGTTCCATTAAAATAATCACAGCCTTGGTCTTATCCTTTACCTGAGTCAATAAATCGGTATAAACTTCTTCAAATTGCTCAGGGTATACCTGTTCCATGTCCGGATGATCAACTTGGCGCCAAACATCATTAATCCCAATAGAAATCGACACATAGGAAGGATTTTCATCAAGGACATCATGCTGCCATCTGTTTGCTAAGTCTGTAATCCGGTTACCCCCGATTCCCCTGTTTAATATAGTAAACTCCTTCTCAGGATAGGAGGTAACTAAATAATCATGAATCAACCGTACATATCCTGTTCCAATATCTTCAGGATCTCCTTCTCGTCCCCATTCAGTAATGCTATCACCAATAAAGATCATTTTATGATTGTTATCCATCAACAAATCCTCCATTATGCACTAATATAATCCAAAACAAATTCTGAGTATTACGCTTATTTTAAACTTTACTGAATTATTTGTATATATTGGCAAATCATAGAAGGAGTACCATCTTATTTTAAATAATGAAATTTGTACATTCTTTAAATAGTACTGTCACAGTCGATCGTTAAACAAAGTTAAAGGATGAATCAATCCCTGTAACATACAATTTCTGGTTTGATTTCGTTCTACAAGGGAATTGTGTAATAGAACGATTTTTAAGGAGGAATAGAAATGCTAACGTTTTTACCTAGTAAAGATCCTTCCACCATTGCAGTAGAGATGTCTGGTAAATCTACTGAAGAAGATGCACGCAAATTGGATAAATTTATAAAAGAAAATTTATTGGACGGTAAAGAATTTAATTTATTGGCTGTCGTGGATAATGTCGATGGTGCCAGCCTCAAAGGTCTGGCTCAGGGAATTAAATTTGATACAAAACGAATAAATCAATTCAACAAGATTGCGATTGTAGCAGACAAAAGCTGGTCCACCATGATTGCAACTCTCAGCAATTTTGTACCTGGAATCAAAGCAAAGCATTTTGAAACCGGCAAGCTGGATGAGGCTTGGAATTGGATTCTCGATTATAAACAGAAAGACGACCCAACAAACGTTATCCTTTAATGTAGTTGTGGAATCCCCATTTAAGATGGGGTTTTTGTTTTTGTTCGGTTCATCAAATAATTTACTGTCAAACCTCACAATAGAATGATTTAGGTTTCGTATAAATAATAAAGTTGTTATAAAAGACCTATCCATCGCAAAGATATGATACGAATATAGACACGTGTATATCAAAATCATCAGACGATAAAATTTCCAAAAAATCTATATATTATGGAACTATAATGATATAATCTTAATTATTAGACAAATAGACCGTTTATTTGTTAATTTATAAGTGTAGGATAATATGCCTAATATTTGAAATTGGGCACTTAGGGGGAATTACATCATGGCACGTTTAGAAGGAAAAGTTGCTATTATTACTGGGGCTGCACAAGGTATGGGTGCAACACATGCTCGTAAATTATTGGAAGAAGGCGCTAAAGTAGTTTTAACAGATCTTAATGAAGAAAAAGGTCAAGCATTAGCTGCAGAACTTGGAGAAAACGCTTTATTTGTAAAACAAAACGTTACAAGTGCTGACGATTGGAACAAGGTTGTTGAAGAAGCAGAAAAAGCATTCGGTAAAGTAGACGTATTGGTTAATAACGCCGGTATTACTATGGCAAAATCTATTTTACAAACGACTGAAGAAGAGTACCGCCGCATCGTTGATATTAACCAAGTTTCTGTATTCTTGGGAATGAAAACAGTTATTCCAGC
>JAZUQD010000072.1:0-2649 GCA_045605505.1 Pradoshia sp. | reverse complement strand
AATGTTGTCCCAGCCTCTGACGTAACAATATTTTTAGCCTGAAAATCATTTTCTTCATTAAACCCGTAAAAAATGACTGGTACTTTCGCCTGGATTTTTTGTAACTGCTCATCATCGCCACAAGCAATAATCCCTTTGTTTACTTGTAGTGCCATCTCTTGAAAGGCAGAGAATACATCTTCCAGGTTCGCAAAGTAATCCGGATGATCAAAATCAATATTGGTCATGATCGCATAGTCAGGCTCATAGGATAAGAAGTGTCGACGATATTCGCAAGCTTCAAAAACAAAGTACTTAGAATTTGCCTCTCCCTTGCCTGTTCCATCACCAATTAAAAATGATGTCGGCTCAGCTCCGCTGATAACATGAGACATTAAGCCTGTAGTCGATGTTTTTCCATGTGCACCTGTGATGGCTATGCTCACGAACTGTTTAAGAAAATCTCCAAGAAAACGTGGATAGCGAATGACTGGCAAGCCAAGTTCTAAAGCTTGAACAATCTCATCGTGACTGTCAGGAAATGCATTGCCCGCTATAATCGTCATGCCTGGCTTAATATTCTCTTTATTAAATGGCAATATGTTTATGCCGGCATTTTCAAGCGCAATTTGAGTAAAAAAACGTTTTTCATAATCAGAACCCTGTACTTGATATCCCATATCATGCAGGATTTGGGCTAACGCGCTCATCCCGGATCCTTTTATGCCTACGAAGTGATAAACTGTCATAGAATGAACCTCCAACAAACGTCAATGCTGTATAACAGTATATGACGGTCTCTTTTTTTTGCTATTTGCAATTTGCCTGCTTTGCCTTTTTAGGCTTTACTAAATAGTATTTGTAGTTAAAGCAGTAAAATAACTGTTGAAACGAACAACAAGTATACATTTCATTAGTTAAAAACATAACCTGTATGATTATAAACCTATATATCAGTTTCGTACAATTTTTATCTCTATTTTTTCTTATATATAGTATGGCCTTTTTTGGCAAATACTCACAATTAAATTATTATACAATACTTTCTTCCTATTTTAAAAAGGAGAGTGAGATTCATGTATAGCTTCTAAATCAGATTCTGATATGAGTACATCACGTGGTTTGCTTCCTTTTGATTCGGATAGAATTCCTTCTCTCTCGAGCATATCAATTAGCCTCGCTGCCCTGTTATACCCTATCCTAAAACGCCTTTGCAGGCTGGATATCGATGCTCCACCCATCTCAACTGCAAATTCGCACACTTCATAATAAAGTTCATCCTTTTCTTCTATATGTTCACTTGTTTTTACCAATTCATTTGGCTCAAACATGTAGGATGGTTTTGCCTGATTACTTACATGTTTCACGACATTCTCAATTTCATCATCCGTTACAAAGGTTCCTTGCAGTCGGACTGCTTTAGAAGTGCCATTTTCTAAGAATAGCATATCGCCTCGGCCCAGCAATTTTTCGGCTCCGCTTTGGTCAAGAATTGTCCGTGAATCGACCTGAGAAGAAACCGAAAAAGCTATTCTCGTAGGAATATTTGCTTTTATCAAGCCTGTAATAACGTCTACGGACGGCCGTTGTGTCGCCACCAGTAAATGAATTCCGCATGCCCTTGCCTTTTGTGCAATTCGGCAGATCGCTTCCTCCACGTCAGCTGGAGACATCATCATTAAATCAGCCAGTTCATCAATCACGATTACTAAATACGGAAGCTTATGCTCCATTTGCCCGGATGCCAGCACCTTTTCATTATATCGGACAATATCTCTGGCACCTGAATGGGCAAACAGCTCATATCTCCGATCCATCTCTTCCACCGCCCATTTCAGGGCCGCAGTTGCAGCTTTTACATCCGTAATAACCGGCGCTGCCAGATGAGGAATATTATTATATGGCGCAAGTTCCACCATTTTCGGATCAATCAATAAAAGCCTGACATCAGATGGATGAGATTTATATAATAAACTAATTAAAACTGAATTAATAAAGACACTTTTTCCGGATCCCGTAGAACCTGCGACTAAACCATGAGGCATTTTCTTTAAATCCGTCGCAATTGCATTACCGGAAATATCTAATCCAACTGCAACCGTAAGTGGAGAAGAATTTTCGATAAATGATTTTTCCTCTAAAACCTCACGCAAATAAACAGGTCTTGTATTTATATTTGGAATTTCAATCCCAATCATTCTTTTTCCAGGAATCGGTGCTTCTATACGGATATCTTTCGCAGCCAGGCTTAATTTTAAATCATCATTTAAATTGGTGATTTTGCTGACTTTAACACCTGGCTCTGGCTGGACTTCAAATCGTGTGACAGAAGGACCTTGAGAATAGGTGAATACTCTGGCCTTCACATTGAACTGTTCAAGTGTATCATCAAGCAATTGAGCTTGTTCAGCAAGCCAGTCTGCATCTTCCTCAATATCCACCCTTGGATTTAATATGGATATATGTGGATATTCATAATTAGTCAGTTTTTTTTTAGGAGACTCCTTAATCTCTGTCTCTTTTTCCGTATTTGTTTTTGGATAGCTAGTAGCAGCTCTATGATTTTTATCATTCTTAAGCATTAATACATTAAAAGGGATGTGCTTTCTACGCTCTTTAATGCGTTTTTCCCTTTCTATCCTGCGTCTTTCTTCTTCATCCATAACAATA
>JAZUQD010000071.1:0-2625 GCA_045605505.1 Pradoshia sp. | reverse complement strand
GGAGCCGGTACAAAAGAAGAGAACCCACATTACGGGCTTCCAATGCATCATCCACAGATTGTTTTTAATGAAGATATCTTACCAACGGGTGCAGCCATACATGCCTATAGTGCAATGATGTGGTTGAAATCGAATCAATAGAGATCAAAAAGGCAGGAAGAGTGTGGCAGAAGCTATCAAAGGATGTCACACTCTTTTGATAGCTCAATTACAATTATTTTTGAAATATCGCTGTCAAAAATCCATCCTCAGCAAAAACATCATTCATTGAATCTGTTTGTCTCATCTTTTTTATTTCAATTTCCTGTAGATCCTTAAAGATGTCTCTTAATTTTTGTTCTGTAAAGCCTAACCCTCCTTTGAGACTCCAATACCTGTACACATCCCAATCAGTCATATCTGATCCGCCATACTTCCCATTTTCAAGAAAACAGGTAATACCAAACAAACCTTCTTTTTTTAAAGCTCTTTTAACTAAATTGATATAACTAATTCTCCGGTGAGGTGCTATATGATGAAAGCACCCTGAATCAAATACAATATCATAGCTTCCATCATCAATGGCTAAATCAAATATATTTTCATGTATAAAATTGATTGCTAAACCACTCTCTTTCGCTCGTTCTCTTCCCCACTTCAGACTTTCTTCTGAAGAATCAACTGCATCAACATGACAATCTTTTTCAGCAAAAAATGCTGCATTTCGTCCAGGACCACATCCCAATTCGAGCACTTTACTCCCCGGAACAAACAAGCCCTTTTTGAAATACTCCACTAAGTTTTCATCAGGCCGATTAGAAAAAAAAGGTACATTCCGTTCACGATCCAAATAAAATTGATCCCAATTAAACCTGGTTTGTTCTTTTAATAATTGATCCATCATCCTCAGCAAATCATCATAACTATAAAGAGCTTCCATACTTATATCTTCCTCTCCAAATTAATCACGCACTCTTGATTACCATTTTATAACAAATGGTATAATCCAACTACAAAACTATTAGATTAATTTGGATTGATTAAATCACCTGCACGGCGCCTAATATAGAATGTAAAGGTTTAGAAGCTATATTTAGATTCAACACATACTAAGTCCTCAGGTTAGCCGTAACCATTTGGCTAATAAACTACAAAAAGTCCATGATTAACATGGACTCGATGATTAAGCCAGAGCGCCCTCTGGATTATAGGCCGATATATCAATATCCGGTTCCTCTCCAACGATCAGTTTTGCGAGCTGAGAAGCGATAAATGGACCCATCGTCAGACCTGAGGCACCCAAGCCATTTATGACATAGAGATTATGGTGATTTGGCATGCGGCCAAATACAGGAAGGAAACCTAGCGTAAAAGGTCTGAAGCCGACCCTTGTTTCAGTCAAGCTTGCATCTGCAAGATCGGGAGCAAGCTGAATGGCTTTACTCAGCACTTCTTGGACGCCTCCTGCCGTTATCCTGATATCCATTTCTTCATCGTTTTCATGCGTAGCACCAGCTATTATTCTTCCATCTGGAAAAGCAAGCAAATATTGATCATTCGGAGGAATGATCACTGGCCAATCATGTGTTTTGTCCGTGTGAACCTGCAAATGACAAATCTGTGCTTTCTGGAAGCTGACTTCCATTTGATAGCCTAGCGGTTCTAGTAATTGTCCAGCCCAAGCGCCTGCAGTAACTACTACTTGATCCGGTATCCATTCATCATTGCCGGCTGTCACAACGATTCGCCCTGCTTTCATAGAAAGCTGCGCTTCGGCTGATACGAAACGGGCGCCGTATTTTCTGGCTGCTCGTTGCAAGGCATTTCGTAAAGCCCGGCCATCGACGCGAGCGGCACCGCTGACGTGCACAGCTTCATATCCTTCCGCTAACAAAGGAAATAACTGCCGTGCTTCGTTTTCGTTAAGACGGGTTATCTTACCCATCTCCGGTGCATCCGTTCTGCGCTTTTCAGCACGTTGCTGCATCGCATCCAGTTTTTTCGGATCCTCATGCAGGCTCAATGCACCTACACGTGCATAACCCGTTTCAGTCTCTCCATCTTGACGGAGTTCTTCAATTATTTCTGGATAATAGCGAGCACCGCCTTTCGCCAGCTGGTACCAATCTTTATTTCGCCTCTGGGACAACCATGGACAAACAATCCCTGCTGCAGCATCTGTCGCTTGTCCTTTATCAAAGCGATCGATCACAGTTACTTTTAAGCCGCGTTTCGCAAGCTTATATGCGGTAACCGACCCTGCTATACCTGTTCCGATTATTGTAATATGCATATCGAACATCCTTTTCTTCATTTAACTACAATATACCATAGCCTATACGACCTATTCCCAGCATTTTAATCGGTTGGGACACAGATAGACTTACATCCTTTCTTATTGAGAGTGACAGAAAAGATCAATCCGCAGGAAAAGCTTGCATAAAAAAACCTCTCATATGAGAGGTTTTTTTATTTATTAATAGCCAGGTTGGTTAATATCCCTTCTATGCTTATATTCCACTAAAGCATAGAGCAAAGTATACCTTTCTATTAATCTTCTTTAGTCGGAACCCAGCCTTTTGTCTGCAGGATGATGTTCCAAAGCGGTTCTGGAAGGCCATGACGATCTTCGCGAGCAGGATCAAT
>JAZUQD010000070.1:0-3599 GCA_045605505.1 Pradoshia sp. | reverse complement strand
CCTTTTTCAATTGCTTCTAATACAAGATATTCTGTCATCATCTTAGACATGGATGCTACACCAAGCACCTTGTCCGAATTTTTTTCGTAAAGAATTTTCCCACTGGTTGCATCTATTAATATTGCTGCCTCAGCACTCAGTCCGAGCTCATCTTCGGCATATGCAGTCGTATTCGTAAATGGAAAAACAAAAGTAACAAGTAGTGTTAATACAGCAAGCAAAGAAGTTAGTTGTTTTGCCTGTCTCAAGTTATATCCCCCCTGATTATCAATGTTTGTCGATTAAACCCTTTTGAATTGTACCATAAAAGGAATAAAAAAAATAGGCAGAGTAGTAAGATACCCTGCCATCTTTTCGTTCATCCTTATTAACTTAATAGGAATAGTTTGGTGCTTCTTTTGTAATTTGTACATCATGCGGATGGCTTTCTTTTAAACCGGCTCCAGTCATTCTGACAAATTGTGAGTTTTCTCTGAGTTCTTGCAAGTCTTTCGTTCCGCAATATCCCATACCGGCACGGAGACCTCCAATAAGTTGGTAAATCGTATCAGATAATGGGCCTTTATAAGGAATTCTTCCTTCTATACCTTCTGGAACAAATTTCTTCGCATCTTCTTGGAAATAACGATCTTTGGACCCTTTTTCCATCGCTGCTACTGAACCCATACCTCTGTATACTTTAAACCTTCTGCCCTGGAAGATTTCAGTGTCTCCCGGACTTTCAGTTACTCCAGCTAACAAGCTACCCAGCATAACAGCATGTCCGCCTGCTGCCAATGCTTTGGCAACATCACCAGAGTATTTAATTCCACCATCTGCAATAATAGATTTTCCATGCTTTCTTGCTTCAGTTGCACAATCATAAATAGCAGTGATTTGTGGCACACCAACACCGGCAACAACTCGGGTTGTACAAATAGACCCAGGTCCAATCCCTACTTTTACAATATCAGCTCCAGCCTCAATTAAGGCTCTTGTACCTTCAGCAGTTGCTACGTTACCCGCGATTATAACCAAATCAGGGAACATTTCTCTAATTTCACGTACTTTTTCAAGTACACCTTTAGAGTGGCCGTGCGCCGTATCTAATACAATCGCATCTACTTCTGCCCCAACCAACATTTCGACCCTTCTCATGGTGTCTGCAGTAACACCTACAGCTGCAGCTACAAGCAATCTTCCGAATTTATCCTTTGCTGATCTTGGGAATTCGATTATTTTCTCAATATCTTTAATGGTAATCAAGCCTTGCAGTTTACCTTCATCATCAACTAGAGGGAGCTTTTCAATTTTATATTGCTGCAGTATTTTCTGCGCTTCTTCTAGATTGGTTCCTACAGGAGCTGTTACTAAGTTTTCTTTTGTCATGACTTCATCAATAAGCATGGAGTAATCGTGAATAAAGCGCAAATCACGGTTTGTCAAAATACCCACTAATTTTTGTTCTTCTTTGTTGTTAACAATAGGAACTCCAGAAATTCTATATTTGCCCATTAAATGCTCAGCATCAAAAACCTGGTTTTCAGGTGTTAAGAAAAATGGCTTTGTTATAACACCATTTTCAGAACGTTTTACTTTATCAACCTGTTCAGCTTGTTGTTCAATAGACATATTCTTGTGAATAACACCAAGTCCTCCCTGTCTAGCCATTGCTATAGCCATCTCAGACTCAGTTACTGTATCCATACCCGCACTAATTATAGGAATGTTTAAGGCTAAATTGTCTGCTAAACTTACCTTTAGTGATACATCCTTAGGTAATACATCCGATTTACCTGGTATAAGTAATACATCATCAAAGGTTAAGCCTTCTTTGGAAAATTTATCTTCCCACATAGTATGTCCTCCATTCCCGAAAAAATTTTATTTGTAGATTAACAATTGGATAAACTACTGTCAAGGAAAACGAAAAATGTTTGACTATTCAATTAATTAAAGAGGGGTACTAATGTCCAAACTATCATCTGAATATCTACATCTCTTTACGCCTTATTATTCATCTATCTTCACACAGAAATACTTAAAAAAAGCCTATAATCAATCTGAAATAATAAAAGCTGAAACCTATAGTTACGAGAACTGCAATAAATTTATATCTTATCTTGAGAATGGCTCACTTTATTTTAAACAAATGAAAGTAGTTCCAACCCAGCTGAAACCACTTCTTTTATATTACGGATTTACCCATTTTCTGAAAGCATGTTTGTTAGTAGTAGACCCTCTTTATCCGGAAACAACAGCTGTTTTGTCACACGGTGTTTCCACACGCAAAAAGAAGAAGCAACAATATGAGTTTCTTTTTGATGAAATAAAGATCCAGCGTCATGGATTATTCACTCATACAGCTGAGAAGATCTTTCATCTAAACCAACTGGAAAATGAAAAGATAACTATGATTCATTTACTCCAGGAAATACCAGAACTTGAGACCCTTTTTATAAAACTAAAAAATAAAAGAACATGCGCTAAAGTCGTTTTTAACCCGGAGCATTCAGCTGTCAAAATACCTGAGTTCATTTTAGATGAATACAAAATGAATTCAGAACGGTTCAAAGAATATATCAAAGCTAAATGGGATCTTCCTATAGTGAACATTCAAGAGGATAAACAGTATTTAAATATGCAGTTCGAACCAACATACTGCCCTCTGCCAGGTAACTTGCCTTTTCGATTCAATATACATTCTGGTACTTATTCTCTCTCTCTACAAAGGGAAGGAGTAGCTCGCACTTTACCGGATCTCTTAATTCTCTATCTACTGCTCTATAATCTCAGTATGATTTCCCGTTATGAAACAGAGTGGTGGTCAGATTTATTCAAGGAGATGCCTTTTTATGACCTTCCATTTATCGATAGCCTACTAAATGTAGCAGAAATTAAAATCCCGTTTTTGGTATCTGAGTGGCTAAATCAAGTATAGAGTAGGTTAACTTGTGAAAAGAGGTTGGAGATGGATCTAGTATTATAGATCAAAGGACGAAATAAATATTTTATATGGCAGGAGCAAGCAGGGGGATGGGGGCATAGTATCTTATTTCACTTCTTTCTATCTGCCTTTATGCATCAATACCCAGGATGGATAATTATTCTATAACCTAGCGAAAGTGCGACTTTCTATTGGCTATCACCTGCCTTTGGTACATCTTTCACCTGTCTTTACCGGGTCATAGGTGGTCTATAGCTTCTTCAAAGGCCGAGCATAAGCGGCTTCCCCTGCCTTTGCTATATCTTTCACCTGTCTTTACCCGGTCATAGGCGGTCCATAGCTTCTTCAAAGGCCAAGCATAGGCGACTTCTCCTGCCTTTGCTATATCTTTCACCTGTCTTTACCCGGTCATAGGCAGTTCATAGCTCCTTCAAAGGCCACCATCAACGTACCTTTTGCCTCATCTATTCACATCCACCGCTATCTTCCTTCTATGTATCAGGCTAAAAACCTCTCTTATCTTAAAAAAGCCCACAAAAAAACCAGCTCATCAACTGAACTGGTTTGGATTGCCCGGCAACGTCCTACTCTCACAGGGACTCGCGTCCCAACTACCATCGGCGCTGAAGAGCTTAACTTCCGTGTTCGGAATGGGAACGGGTGTGGCCTCTTC
>JAZUQD010000069.1:0-1929 GCA_045605505.1 Pradoshia sp. | reverse complement strand
CTTTTCAGTCAATAGCAATAATATATTATCCGCCAGCATGGGCTATTATATCAATCCAATCGTCAACGTCATACTGGCGATGATTTTCTTAAAAGAAAGACTAAGCAATGGCGAAAAGATTGCTGTTTTATCGGCCGTAATTGGTGTAGTTATTCTAACATGGAGTCAAGGCTCTATTCCCTGGCCTGCCATATGCATGGCGCTTACCTTCGGGTTATACGGCCTGATCAAGAAAATGATTTCGATTAATCCGTGGACAGGTTTAACACTCGAAACCATGATCCTTGCACCGGTTGGACTGATTTATCTTTTATTTTTTGCAGAGCATTCGTTTTTATCGTACAGCACGCAAGTTAATTTAGTTCTTGTCGGAGCAGGAGTGATAACTGCCATTCCATTATTGCTTTTTGCGGAAGGAACCAAACGAATCAGTTACACCATGATTGGATTTTTACAATATTTAGCTCCAACCCTTATGTTAGTAATGGCGGTAACTGTCTATGATGAAACCTTCACCATTCTTCAGGGTGTCTCCTTCTTGTTTATCTGGATTGCTTTGATTATCTACACGGCATCCAATCTATACAGAGCAAGAAAGCACAAGAAAAGCGCCAGCTAAAACATAGGAAAAGAGATGACTAAAACAGTCATCTCTTTTTTGTGCATAAGATTAGAAATAAGCCATCTCATATTGTTCATAATACAACTCAAGTTCTTCAATGGAGGACTTATAAAGAGGAATGGAATCCAATTCATCTCCGCCAAAGATAAAATCTAAATTCTGATCATCTACTTTTTTGAACATGAATGAAACATCCTCTACATCCGTCGTCACTTTAATATATTCAGAATCGGAATCTTCCATGTTCAGTTCCATTACAAGTTCTTCCTCATCATCATACATAATCAGATGCCCCATATGACGATCAGAACTCATCACAATTTCGAAGAAGTAAGGGCCATATTCCACTCCATATCCATCAAGAATCTCCTCTTCTGTCCCCTCTACTCCCCAAATTCCGTCTATATCAGCAAGAGATAATGTTTTGTTATAGACCAATTGATTCCCATAATAAATTTTCGTGTAGGTATCCGCATATTCAAATGTTTGCTGATCATCTGTATCATGAGTACTAAAGGATTTTACTTGTTCATCTTCAGTTGTGTATACGACATGATCCACATAGGATACAAAGCTGGTCACATCATCCGCGATTTTCTTCCCATCCAAAATCAACGTATGATCCGCTGATAAATAGATGATTTGATCATCTACAATTGACCAGCAAAGCTGGCTAGCAGAATCCCTCATGACCTCGGCTGCTATTTCCGTAGGATTCCCGGAATGATTCACCCTGTACATCGTATTCTTCTCATCAAAATAATAGATGTCATCCTTTAGTAAAAAGAAATCTACAACGCGCTCTGCAATCGTTTCAGATTTTTTGTCCCCAATCTCCTTCAAGAGCAATTGCTGATTTCCATTCAAGTAAATATAGGATTCTCCATCTTTCTCATAATCCAAAACATCAGAAGCGATTTTAGTCACTTCATCTTTATTGGATACACAGTAAAGTTCTCCTATATCCCCCTGATAGTCTGCTAGATAGGAATACTCTCCTCCGTCTCCTACATGAAATCCGCCATAATCATGGCTATCCGCATGAATGTTAACATTCTTTTTCTGTTCTAAGTCTCTGCTATATAATTCACCATCATCCGTGCAAATTAGTATCTTTGTACCATTCTCTGATTCTTGAAAATTCGCTACCTTTGAGGCCAGTTTTTCTTCCTCTTGATCTTTTGTAAGGACATATAGATCTTTGTTTTTATCGATATAAAACAAACGATCCCCGTCTGATGATAGCCTGTATTGCACAATATGAGAACGAACCTTCTCAGCCTCGGATTCATCAAACATGACGTATA
>JAZUQD010000068.1:0-4077 GCA_045605505.1 Pradoshia sp. | reverse complement strand
CCGCATGCCGACAAGCTGATCTCGTACTTCTTTCCATCCCTTATCTACAATTTTATAATCGCGCCCTTTTTTCTGGAACAGATACATATCCTCTCTCATGACCAAATCCTTTGTGAGGTAATTACGGAGGAAAGAAATGTCCGATTCAATCTCCCGTACCTCAAACATTTTCTCACGGCCTGAATTCGGCTTAACCCCACGCCTTCTCATCTCTTCATCTGGGTTGTTATAGCGTTCCTCGATATCCTCAAACATCTTGATGCCCAAGTAATAAGGGTTAATACCTGTTCGGGATGGCTGTACGACTCCTGCATTTAGCTTCGCAAATTCAATCGATTCGCCGCTTGTTAAATCAAGCTCACGCAAGATGCGTTGGTGCCAATAGCTTGCCCAGCCTTCCTTCTCCTAAGGATCTTTATTAACTCCTTTTTACTCTTTATCTAAGTTGATAAAACTCACCAGTCGATCTAGTTCTTCTTGGTCGATACCAATATTCTCAATAAGAGACTTTTTCTTATTCGTTAGTCTTTTTGTTTCGCTATCATATACGTCCTTAAGACCATAATATACATTGTTTTCATCATAACTTTGATGATCTTCTTTCAATGTAATTTCAGTTTTAATTAAAGAAATTAGATTATCCGTCAATTCATAAGCAATTTTACCCCTAAGTTGCAGTTTAATCACATTGTTAGATCGTTTTATATTCATTTTTCTCATTAAATAGATAGGCTTGCCAAAAAAATAATCAAAATATGAATCCTTAATATCTACTAAATCACCTAATTCTTTAATATCTAGGACATCAAACAATATCTTTTCACATTTGAAATAGCGAGAATTTACACCTTCGAAGGAATCCTCATTATCCATCTTATCTATTTCTTCCAATAGATAAGATGGAAATCTCTTCATGTCTTCTATGGTTTGTTCAGTGGATCCAATATTTCTACTTATGGCAGTCAAACGTTTTCTATTGTACCTATAATCAAAAGAAGCATAAATGTTCTTCTCTAAATATGGGTCATACACAATAGCTGTTATAAATGAAAATGTACCTCGATTGTAAGATGTGTAGAACTGTAATTCATCTATTTTAAACGTATCATTTTTACCGTTAGAAGAATCTATATCTAAATCCTTTAAATAGTCATCTAGCTTGGTTGACAGCTCTTTAGCAGTTTGGATTGCCTTCCGTAGAGTATCAATATGTTCCTGAATGAATTGTTGATACTTTTCTAAAAATCGTATATGACTTTGTGGATCGGGCTCAAAAGCTGCATAATCAATGATTTTATTGATATTGTCTTTCTCCATTCCCTTCCAGGATAAGTAAAGTTCCAATTGATTGATACTATCAAGATCAAAGAATCCATTAAAGCGTGTAATCATCCATATCTCTCCTTATCTGTAATAGGTCTATTGTATCATCAAGCAAATCATATCTAATGGTTATAGGTCTATCCATTATTATGTATTTAATGTAATGTCATTTAAACATAGCCACTATAATAAAGGGTTCATATCAATAATAAGAGTGACAATAACAGAGCGCGGAGAAAGTGAGTTTGAAGGGTGATAATATTTGTTGATAATTCAGCGGGGGGCATTTTGCCATGTATCCTCATTCCATTCCGACTACGAAAACCAATCGGAAGCCTGTTGTGAATGAAGAAATGTTTAAGAAAATCACCGACCAACATGGGTATAAACGTGCCCACGTCCCGCTTGTTCTATGGTGGAATAAATTAAGTTGGAAATTTAAAAACTGTAATCCATAACTAATGAGGGTATTAGAGGTTATATAATATATCTCCGAGATGGATAATCAAAAAATCTTAAAGTAAAGAACCCAGAGATTATTACTCTCTGGGTTCTACTTAAAGCATGAGGCTTAAGCGTTTTTTGTCTTTCCATCCTGCATTTCCTCTTTTACTTCTTCAATCTTCACATTACAGCAAGATGATTGTTCTTCTTTTACTTCTTCAATTTGGACATTGCAACAGTCTCGTTTTTTATCTGATTTTTTAAACCAATTTAACATGTACCGTCACCTCCTTTAAATGATATAGAATAAGAAGCCCGAAAGAGTCGCCATCAGAATGACTGAAACAACAAAGGCGGCAACTAGACGCTTTTGAAAAATGGAATTGAGTAACGTTACCTCAGGAATACTGGCTCCAACGGATCCAATCATGAGAGCCATAACTGGCGGGAATGCCATTCCTTTTGCAATCAAGATTTGAGAAAGAGGAATCATGGTTCCGATACGAACATAAAGAGGAATACCAATAACCGCAGCGATTGGCACTAACCACCACTTTTCTCCGCTAAAGTTGGCTGCAATCCATTCAGTTGGGACCGCTTCATGAATAACGGCTCCGATAAACGCACCAATTAGAAGATAAGGATAGACCGTTTTCATTAAGTTGCCTGTTTCCTTTAACGCTTGTTTAAAGCTAAACGTTAATTCTTCTTCTTGATATTCTGACATCCTTACTTTTTTAACAGCATCTTCAAATCCGAACTTTTCTAATAACAATCCCGTAACAGCTGAAAAAATGGCTGTAATAATGGTATAAGCGACGGCCACTTTCACCCCTAGGATGGTTGCCATTAATGTGATAATGGTCGGGTCCAATAAGGGTGAAGAAAATAGAAAGACCATAACGATGCCAAAACGTACGTTTTTATGGAGCAGATTCACGACAACAGGTATGGTAGAACACGAACAAAATGGAGTGACAAATGCAAAAGCAAGAGCAGCAAGGACGCCTAGAAACGTATTTTTCCCTGATAAATATGTATTGATTTTTTCATATGGTACGATAGCCTGAAGTAAATTAACGACTATTGAAATTGCCACAAAAAGAACCGTTAATTCAAGTGCTATGGCTAAAAATGCAATAAAAATTTCTTTAATCATTGTTTTCACCTCGTAATTATTTGTAAAATGCAAGTATTTTATTTGCATATTGCAAGTAATGGTTAAATGTTGTCTTACCCCAATGGAGTAGAGCAACAATTCGTGGATGTCTTCATGTTTCTGTTCAAGATTTGAATGGATTGAATCACCATTTCTTTTTCCGATTCAGTCATATTCGCAAAGACTTGTTCTAGATAAGTATTCATTTGCTGGCTGATATTGTCTGTCACTCTCTGACCCTCTTCGGTCAATGAAAGAAGAGAAATCCTGCGATCTTCCACATCTGGTGTTTTCTTTACTAAATTCATTTTTACTAAGGATTGAACTTGGCGGCTAAACGTTGTAATATCGGTTCCCAATGTTTCTGCTACTTGCTGTATAGAAGGAAGGTGTTGACGCTCAATTTCATAAAGAATATGACTTTGTACAAGTGAGATATCATGTCCCTCTGCATTGCAGCAATCTTTATTCAAAAATCCAAATCGTCTTGTGAATATTTGAAACAGGTTACGAATGTCGTCCATTTATTTCTCTCCTTAAATCTTCATTTAATTGCAACATGCAAGTATTAGCTATATGAATAGGATAGCACTGTTATTTGCAACATGCAAGTATTTACCAATAGATTTAAAGCATACTACTTTCACTCAGCGACTCCTTACCACCTTTTTTACTGCCTCAAGAAAACTATGATGAGTCGGTTCGCCATACAAAAATGGGTTACCTTTAAAAAAATCTTGTTCCATCCAACATTTTGCATCTTCAGGGCTGAACTGTCGTGTACTCATTATTAAGTTTAGATAACTCTCAAAATACTCAACCGATAAATTACCTCCATGATTTACAGTCATAATTCCCGCATCCTTTATCCATATTTTTTGATAACATTGTATTTTTCAACCATATTCAATCAGCAACAGGCTCCTTCATTATATCCATTCAACACAAGACCCATTTCACCATTTTCTTCTTCCACATCAATAATGACCTTAGTTAATTGGCCTTTGATCTCAGGTTGGATCGCAATTTTAACACCCATGATATCTTCTACAATATCTTTTTCTTCCGCTTCCTGAAGTGCCACTCCCAGGTTCATTCCACTGCATCCTGCAATCCCATAAAAGCGCAGAGTAAATACTCCTTTCGTTTCC
>JAZUQD010000067.1:0-1510 GCA_045605505.1 Pradoshia sp. | reverse complement strand
CTGCACTGGATGCAGCATAGAATCAGTGAGGTGTCGTATGATGTTTCACCTGACAAGAAGAGGGTGGATATTCATGTCGCTGTTCGCATTGCGCCACCAAGAATTGCTTGGGGAATCAGCACCACATATACCTATACCATTATAGGCAGCGGCGATGTTTTTCTGAAGGTAAAAGGTGAACCTTATGGAGAACTGCCAGAAACGATGCCGAGAATTGGGTTAACGATGACGCTGCCAAAAACATGGGAGAATGTCAGCTGGTACGGTAGGGGGCCTGGAGAAGCTTATGTAGACAGCCGGATGGCCAATAAAGTAGGAGTATGGTCCAGTGATGTTGACGGATTGTATACACCTTATGTCTGGCCGCAAGAAAATGGAAATCGGCATCAGGTTAAATGGGTATCATTAACGGATGCAAACGGTTTTGGCCTTTTAGCGGTCGGTGAACCAGAAATAGATTTCAGTGCTCATTACTATACTGCTGAAAACTTTGAAAATGCTAACCATACGTATGACTTGAAAAAACAGGATTTTATTACCTTTAATTTGGATTATAAGCAACATGGTCTTGGCTCAGCCAGCTGCGGACCAGATGTGCTGGATAAATATCGTTTAAGACCTGAAGTTTTTGAATTTGAAGTACGTTTCAGACCGTATAACAAATTTCAATTTTCGCCAATTGAACTAAGCAAGGTTTTGATACAAAACAATAACTAAAAAAATCAGCGAAATCCCGTGAGAGTACGTACGCTCTTTAGGATTTCGCTGCTTTTGAATAGCGGTGGAGGTAGCCATGCAAATACAATTAATTGGGTTGGATGAGCAATTGGATTCGGCTTCTCAGGAAATCTTAAATCTATTAAACATCAAGCAATCTGACAATGGGATTCCCATTTTAGTGGAATCCTCCGAATCTGGAATTAACGTTCAATATGATGGTAAAAGTGGAACGATAGCCTATCAAGATCCGTGCCAATTCTTCCGTGCACTAGGCTTATTGATAGAAGGTATGAAAAAGGATGAGCCCTTCCAAATCAAGGAGAAGCCAGTCTATAATTCTCTTGGGGTCTTAATTGACTGCTCTAGAAATGCCGTTTTAAAAGTAGAAACTTTTCAAAAATTGATCAAACATTTGGCCTTAATGGGGTATTCTTCTGTACAGCTATATACGGAAGACACGTATGAGATAAAAGAGTATCCGTATTTTGGCTATATGCGTGGCCGTTACACAGGGGAGCAATTAAAAAGTATGGATCAGTATGCAAGCAGCTTCGGTATTGAGCTGATTCCCTGTATTCAGACGCTGGCACATTTGGGTACAGCATTAAAATGGGAGACATTTTCCGATATCGTGGATTGTGATGATATTCTGCTTATTGATGAAGAGAAAACATACGATTTGATTGATGCAATGTTCAAGACTATGTCCAAACATATTTCCAGCAGAAAAATCAATATCGGAATGGATGAGGCCCATATGGTCGGGCTTGGAAAATATCTTGATAAACAT
>JAZUQD010000066.1:0-4171 GCA_045605505.1 Pradoshia sp. | reverse complement strand
CCGATGGAAGCTGCGATATCCCTACAGAGGTAATCGAAAAATATGGAATAAAATTAATCCCTCTTCATTTTCAGTTTGAGGATCAAGTAGAGTATGGTTCCGAACGTAAGATGGAACTTAGGGAGTTTTATAAAAGACTAGCAAACGGCGAGGTTGCCAAAACAAGTGCCAGCTCTCCTTCAGCCGCAATTCTAGTATTAAAAGAAGAATTGGAAAAAGGAAACGATATCATTTGCGTAACTCTTTCCAGTGCATTAAGTTGCACGTTTAATAATATTAGATTAGCAAGTCTGGAATTACTAGACTCATATCCGGAAAGTCGCATCACCGTAATCGATTCCTTAACTGGTTCTATGGCTATGGGAATGTTAGTGGTCAAAGCTTGCATGATGAGAGATGAGAAGTATTCCTACGATCAAATTGTCGAATATCTGGAAGAAAACAAACAATCCTTCCATGTGGAATTTTACGTGAATGACTTACAATACCTAGCCAGAGGTGGCAGACTTAATCCGGCTATAGCGAAGATTGGAGGTCTAATCGGAATCAAGCCAATCCTTTCTGTTACAGATAATGGAGTCATTGAATCTGTCTGCAAAGCTCGCAAAACATCCGGTGCAACTAAACAAATCAAAGAGAGATTCCTAGCTTCAAATGTTGAGAGAGAAATGATTTGTATTTTACACTCTAATAATCTTGATCATGCATTATCCTTAAAAGCTGATCTTGAATTAGAACAATCCTTCGTGCAAGTATTCATCACCGAAATCGGCCCATCCATTGGCAGCCATACCGGTCCAGGGTGTCTAGGACTTGCTTATATAAAACAATAACCGAGAATAGAAGGGATATCTCCCTTCTGTTCTTTCTTTTATAGTACTTTCCACTCTAAGAGGGTTTGTATGAATATTTGATAGTTATCGATAAGGAGAACATACTTACGATGTGTATGAATGTAGAAAATCAGATAGAACGAAAAAAAGAAATGAAGTGGCTGCAACATATAGTTGCAGTCTCTTTTTTGAATAGAGTAGTTTTCTGCACCTGCTATTCCTTTCTGAATAGACTAAATTCATAGGTCGGGATATTGATTATTTAACCAGTATGGTTTGCTATAAATTAAAAAAGTATCCTTATACACTGGATACTTTCCTACTGCACATCGAAATAATCTAAATACGGGTTACCTTCTTCTAAAAACTGCTTCCATTTTCTTTTCGGTTCTATTATATGTTGATAGGCAATTTTAGAAGCATGCTCCATTTCTTGGTTTTCAATTAACTCGATTATGTCTTTATGCTGTTTAATCGCCTCATCAAAGCTATTATTCATTTCAGAAAGCAGTCTCATACGATTATAATGTGTACTTAGACGCATAATCGCATTCCATATGTGCTCCTTCTTATTTTCTTTAAAAATCAAAAAGTGAAATTGTTTATCCAATTGATGAAACTCTTGGACATTTTCCTCTTCAAATATAAGGTCTTCTTGTTGCGCTACAGTCCTTTTCAGCTCTTTTAAACTCTTCTTTGAGAATGTCCTGCAGGATAATTTCAAAATTTCTTTCTCCAATGTAAAGCGCATAAATGCCGCTTCCTCAATTAATTGAAAATTAATTTTTGATACATATGTACCTATTTGTGGCAAGACCTCTACTAAGTTCTCTTCTTTCAATTTTGCCATTACTTCTCTGATTGGTGTTCTCGAAATAGACAGAGATGCAGCTAAATCCGCTTCTCTAATTGATTGACCAGGTTGTAGTTGCAATGACATAATGGCGTTTTTGACCAGTCGATATGAATATTCTTTCGTGTTTTCTCCAGCTGCTCTTGGTGTCACAACTAACATGAATGGCCCCCCTAAAAAATCAGAACTTAACAAACATCAATCATTTATATGTAAAGAAGATAACTAATCAATCATTAGCTATCTTCTTTTTATTTCTATTTATTGATTATGTTTTCTTCTTGCATTCAATTGAATAACCATTTCTTCTGTACGTTTCTTATTTAGTGGATATAAGAATGCCAAGATAAGGAAAATAATTGCAAAAACAATAGCAGGCACTAATGTAGCTAACATGTGAATACCATCAAGCGCACTTTGTGTTTGAACAGCATTTGCAGCATTGTATCCTACAAGGCCAATAGCAAAACCGCCAATACCGCCTGCAATCGCTTGTCCTACTTTACGAGCGAATGAATAGATAGAGTATACTGTTCCGTCTTCACGTAAACCAGTCAATAATTCATGATAATCGATAACATCAGTTACGAACGCCCATACAACAGTATTGAAGAGACCAAATCCAAGCATACCAACAAAAGCAAAACCGATAAATTGCATAGCACTTATATCCTTCATAAAGAATAAGGCGAGATACACGAGAGTTGCCACTAGTACACCCGCAGAAGCCAATTCTTTCTTACCGAATTTCGAAACAAGCGGTTTGATCAATGGCATGATTAAGAACAATCCCGCTGTTTGAACAACACTAAAAATACTTAATGCCGCTGCATTTGTGAAATAGTCTTTGAAAAGATAAACGTTAACTGTTCCCATTAGCATTGTGGTTACCATAAGTAATAACGAAGCAGTCAAAACCCAAAGTAAAGGTTTATTTTTCATTAATCCTTTAACTGTAGCTTTCATATTTCCTGTTTCTTTTGATCCTTCTGGCGCTGCAATACGTTCAGTTGAAAGCTTGTAGCATGCCATATAGCAACAAATTGAAAGAACACCGAAAATACATGCCGCCATAAACATACGGTTCGCATCGATTTGGTTATCAACGAATATGATTAATGGACCAACTGCATTAATGACTAAACTTGCTAACGTTGCGCCAGCTGTTCTCCAAGTAGATAAGGTTGTACGTTCAACCGGGTTATCTGTAATAACAGATGCCATAGAACCATACGGTATATTTACAGTACTGTATAATGTTCCCCAAACAATATATGTAACAAATGCCCAAGCCATATAAAAGCCATCACTCATACCTGGAATAGTTACAAACATCAAAACGCCTGAAAAAACCAGTGGAAAAGACATTCTAAAAATCCAAGGTTTAAATTTACCATGTTTAGTTGCAGGTCTTGTATCGATAAAACGCCCCCAAGTAACATCTGCAACAGCATCCCACAGGCGTGCTACCATGAATAGTACCCCTACAGTAGCAGCACTGATATGGAAGATATCTGTGTAGAAAACCATTAAGTAAGAGCTAACTAGTATGAAAAAGAAATCGTTTCCAAAGTCGCCCATTAAATAACCGATTTTGTCTCTCAGACCAAAAGGACGATGTGTTAAAGTTGTTTCTTGTAGATCAGAAATCGTTTTTACTTGTGGTTCACCCATTCACTTCTCCTCCAGCACTCAAATAATAGTTATAAATGTAATAGATCTTGATTTATCCACCCGGACACTAATCTGCAAGCGTTTTCAAAGTTTACTCAAAATCAGTTGAGCATATTTTATGTTTTCAAAAAAGTATTTCTAGACCTTTACTTATAAGTCCTAATTGCATGTAAACCATTATTACACATTAATATTGCTCAATACTTCACATAAATTTGCTCAACGTTTCACAAATTAATTGCCATCGAAATAAACTCTATTAACACCTATACTAGTATGCTAGCATGTTTTTGATTGTATGCCAACCTCTTTTTTGAACTTTTTACACATTTCTAATATTTTTATTAAATATGAGAATAAATACACTTCGTAAAATTAACTTAACCCTGCAAAAATTACTCTAGGACTTAACCTTTTAACTATTGATTTCTATCATTCCTCCTTTAAACAATCAATTATATAATCTACAACTCATTTGCTTTTAATTTTTGAAGCTAGTAATTTATATTCACATAATAAATCCCTTAAACTCATCGTTTAAGGGAGCGAATAAATATAAACTAACCTTCCTTTAAACATCTGGATAATTTAATAGATTCCTACCGCATCAAAACCAGATTGTACAGCTGCCTCTTCCTCGCTGCCTTCACCATACAAATCAATAGCAGACTGCACAATTGCGTTCCGCGCATCGCTAAAATCTGAATTAGAGGTTAAATAAACCGTTAAAGCTCGATAGTAGATTTCCCCCAATTTCTCTCTTCCAAGTTCTTGACCAATCAGGTATGCGGCATGGTTGGTAATAGAGGAA
>JAZUQD010000065.1:0-4617 GCA_045605505.1 Pradoshia sp. | reverse complement strand
TCTGCTGCCTGCCTGGGATCTTGATCAACCGCCCCAATATTGACAACCTGTGAATTATCAATACTCGTCACCGAAATTTTCTCTGCCAAATCTTCCGGACTCATGGAAAGACCCAGCTCCTGACCAACCTTCTCCATCACTTTGGAGTCTGTAATAATCACCTGAAGAGTATTTCTCAAGTCGGCATCCGCTTCGATAATAATCGTCGCCGATGATTGATAGAGCGGAGTCGTGAACCATTTAATATAGAATAAACCACAAATAAGTGTAAGAATGGCAAAGATGGCGATAATCCCTGCTCTCTTTTTTAAGACACTAATCCAGGTCCTGATATTGATTTCCTTTGAATTCCCGGGATTCATCCAACTCCCCCTATCTTCTTTTTGGCCTTCCTGACCCACCTAACTAGTTCTACAAAAGTTTAAGAACCAAGCAGCTGACTAAATACTCCTTTCTTTTCTTCAGCAAGTTGCTTGTATCGTCCGGTTTGCACAATCCGACCTGCATCGAGAACAAGTACTTGGTCGGCATTGCGAATCGTAGATAGCCTATGAGCGATAATAATAATAGTCATCTTGCCTTTTAATCGATCGAGTGCGTCCTGAATTTTGGATTCGTTTTCTTGATCCAATGCACTTGTCGCTTCATCTAATATGAGGACGGATGGCTTTCTAAGAATGGCTCTTGCCAAAACAAGTCTTTGTCTTTCCCCACCAGAGAGTCGAACACCGCGATCTCCTATTAACGTATCCAAACCATTCGGCAATTTATGAACAAATTGAGCAGCTGCCGCAAACTCTAATGCTTCCCACAAATTTTCCTCTTTTGCTTCCGGGCAGATTAACATAAAATTATCGCGAATACTCCCATTAAACAAAAACGGATCCTGAGGCACATAACTGATGTTTTGCCTGAACAAGTATCTGTTCTCTTCATTCACTTCAATTCCGCCGATATTGATCTTTCCTTCATCTGCTTTCAACAGGCCCATCATTAAATCAATTAGCGTACTTTTACCTGCCCCTGATCTCCCGACAATGGCTGTCGTTGATTGAAACGGTATGGTGAGATTAATCGTTTGTAAAGCATATCGTTCCGAGTCTGCCTGATAGCGATAGGAAACATCTTGGCAAGTAAGGTCGCCTTTAAAGTGAACAGAAGTCCCTTGTATGGTCGGTGCCTCATTCGATGATTGAGATTCCTTTAGTAGTTTCGTTAAGGAATCAAAGGCGGGAAGCGCCGATGCAATTTGTTCCATACTGTATTGGATAGCCGTAAACCTTGGCCATAATCTTGAAAAAATCAATACAATCACAATCAATTCCTCAGGTGCAGAATGAAACAGATTAAAAGATAAATAGATAAAAAGGGCAACTAATAAAGCCTGAGAGGTTTTATAAAAGAATTGTGATTGCGCCTGAACATTTGCATTTTGCATGCGTTCCTGTGTATACCGATCATTGAAACCCTTTAACCACTTATTCATCGTGTGTTCCAAAGAATTACTTTTAATTTCCTTCATACCATTTAAATGATCGGATATATCTCCATAATAGGATCTGGCAATTTCCGTTGTCTGATTCCCTATCGCTTCTGACTTTTTAATATACCTTCTCGAAAACAGCCCCAGCACTCCGCCACAGCATAAAACAAAAAATGTAATTTCAGGAGACAACCACAGAGCAATACCAATTTGGATGATCGTAAAAACGACAGAAGTAGCCAGGAGCAGGAATTGACTGATTCCTACACTCACTCTATTCAATTCATCCGTGAGGCTGTTTAATAAGTCAGAACGCCGTTTCTTCAGGAAAAACAACCAATCCGCCCAGAGTAAGGACTGATATATTTTTGTGCGCAGATGATTGGTGTATCCTACATAAATCGTTCTGTTTTGAATCGTTAATTTCTTTTGAATCCAATTCTGTCCTGTGATAATGACTACATAGATGACTAAAATGATAGCTAAACCTATTGCAACAGGTATCTCCTCTATAAAGGCAAACCATTCGCTAAAGGGCAATGTCTTTCCCACCTGGTCCATCATACCGCTCATTTCAATCATCGGAATAAGCAGAAGGATGCTGATACTCTCTATAAAACTAACGATTACCATCCCAAGTAAATTCACATAGAGGATTTTACCGGCATACGTCCGTAATTCCTGGATAAACATCCATAAAGATTTCATCTTTGCTCTCCCCTAACTAACGATCTGCCTCCACATCCACAAAAACGGCCGTAGCGGAAAATATAAAAAATGCAGTGATTTAGGCAATGGCAATGTCTTTGCATCGTCAATACAAGGATAAAGCGCCCCAATCATTCGAAAAACTTTTTGCCTTCTGGTCATAATCGATTGATAGTAGCCATCGGCCTTCTTGGCAAACCGTCTTGAAAGTGTATCATCGTGGATATCTATCTCGTTGCTAATTAAAAAGAGAGCATCTTCAGCTAATTGATACGAGTGCTCCGTCACATGACCGACAAGCGAGAGCTTCTTGTCTATTAAACTCTCTCCCAATAAATCGACTTGAGCAGCGATATGGGAAACCTGATATTTTCGCTGCATCTTTTTTATCACTCGCCAATCTGTGATTTGCTTGGACAAGTCTGCCACATCAAGCAACCAGCGCAAGCGGAACCATCCATGGCGTGCACCATGTACCATCAAAAATAAATAAAGATCTTCGGTGCCGAGTAAATAAACAGGTTGTTTAGTCAAAGAACTGACATTCTTGCGATTCCAAAGTTGCTCAAAACTTGGCTCTTTCGCCCCACCCGGATGCAGCTTCCAATGAACCTCTATTTTTCGCAAGGAATCGGGATGCAAGTATTCCACATGATGATTTTTCCATTTCCAATCTCCTAAAACCGATCGTTTATAGGTATCTCTTTTATATCCTCTTTCAAGGAGGATGGCATCAACCCTATTAAAGTCTTTTAAAGAGATTAACAGATCAAGATCATTGGAGGTTCGCATCGATAGATTTCCGTATAGTTGATAGGCAAGCGCAGGACCCTTAAGAAATAAACAACGAATCCCCTGCTCTTGAAAACTAACTGACACTTGTTCCATTTCAGCACTTAATTTCATCATTTGAAAGGTGTTTTGTTGATAAAGATTGCGGAGCTGAATCATTATTTCCTGAGGAATTTCTTCGTTTAAACCCTCGTTCAATTTTTTGTAAATAATGGGATACAGCCTGTGGTGCTTTACAACCTCCAGAAATACATACCAATTGATCGAGCTTTTCATTAAATGGTGAACGGAGTCCCTGTCATTTTTGATCAAGGCGAGCATCAGATTCAGCTCTTTGGAAAAACCAGTCACAAGCAAAGTATGTCTATCCATCATTTTTCCTCCTTTTGATCTCCCACTCGTTTAGCAAAGGTCCCTACTACTGTATATTCTTCCTTCCCATTCATCCCTGTTACAAAATACAAACCACTCCGCAGCCAAGCGTGAGCCTTCAGCTTGCCTTCCTTATCTCTTGCCGTTGCCATATAAAGAGTACTCTCGATACCCCGGCGCTCAAGCATTCTCATTCCTGCAATTGCCATAACCAGACATTTACTTTCCCAAAATGTATATCTGCTCATTATTTCAAGACTTTTGGAAACGGACTGCAGGATTTCAGCATGGGCTGGCATATAAGTTAGAGGAGTCTCCTCCATCTTGCCGCCGAGTGTTGGGGCAACCTTGGAGAAGGGCAGACTCTTTTGAATCCTAGCCACGGCTAAGGAGCAATAAGCTTCCATATACATCAAGAAGGTTTTAGCATCTAAAGAGAGCAGGGTCCGAGCTTTATGAATGAGGTTCATGAACAAAACTCCTTAGGATGTAATAGTTTGATTAATTAACTCTTCTTTTCTTAAAAGGTCTAGGAATGATCGAACCTGAATTTCACATTCTTCACGACTCACGTCATATTCTTCTGTTAATCGATCCACAAGCTCCTCGATAGACTTAGGTTCATTCAACAACTCCCAGATCAATCCACCAACTTCACCTAAATTGTAATATTTACCATTACGAACACTTAACATGACTTTCTCTCCATCCATATCACTGACCACATTGCCTTCCTTATGTACAAACTTCTCGACTGCCGCAGCATTTATTTGACTGCTCATTGTTTCCTCCCCTTCCCCGTTATATCTGTAATCGTCATTACTAATTCATGAACAGAAAATGTTGAAATCGGCCTCCTCAACTGATAAATAGCCAGTTGATTACTTAATTCGACCGAATGACCGAAATGCCAGTCCATTAATCCAAGCGGTTTTAAAAAAAGATTTCGATACGTGTGCTTATACAAGGTATGCAGCCGTTCCAATCCTTTCACCGGAATGATAGAAACAGCACTCTCTTCGACAGGCACTAGTTCGATAATACCGGCGAGCGGTACGGATTGTTGGAGGAAACTTTTCCCTACTGGGACTGAAAATTTCGTTTCCCTTCCATATAAGGGCTTATATTCTGAGGATTTCATTCCAAAATGATCCAATGATTCCTGCCAAAGCTTTTGTGATGGATAGGATGGAATGACCATTGGCTGATCCCCAGTAAAACAAATTGGAATAACATCATCGCTTAACAATTTAAATCCCTGA
>JAZUQD010000064.1:0-15727 GCA_045605505.1 Pradoshia sp. | reverse complement strand
AGCATCACTGAAATAGTCTTTTTTTGTTTTATCCTGAAATAAATCATCTGTTGGTACAAAGGTAATGGATGGATAATGGCTAGTTGTTTCTTTTAAGTTATGATTCCAGTCTTCTAAAATTGAATCCAGTTGTTTATCATTCGGAAAAGGGTTATATAATCCGACCACAATAAATGGGACATCTTCATCGAGCTGACGAATGCCTTTCAAAATGGTCATGATATTATCAAGGTAATCCTCTTTTTCTCTTTTAATAACTTTCTGATCAATGGTTTGAAAATCTCCGCCTAAACTTGTACGTAAATCATTGGTACCTATAAATAATATGATAGAGTCCGCTTCATTCACTTTCTCGTTTAATTTAGGATTAGCTAATTGTTTGATTACTCCTTCTGACTCTTGTCCAGGGATTCCATAGTTATTAATTTGATACTCAACATTAAAAGATTCCCCCTTCAATATTTTTTCAAGCTGACCGACATAGCCTTCCTCGTTACGAGCACCGACCCCATAAGTTAAGGAATCACCCAGGGCCAAAATGACTTGTTCCTCGTCGGGCTTAATCTTCTCATCTAAAAAGTAGGCATACCCCATATACACCAGTCCGATGATGAGCAAAAGCCCTCCTGCATAATAAAATTTTCTCATACCCTTCACTCCTATATCATTCTCTCGCTAAGTAATACTTCTACCCTAAAAACCTAGTTTTGGAACAAAATGTGTATTTTAATTATCTAGATAGGAAATTGGACTGTCAGTCCGGGGATCTTTTAGAATATAAAAGTGATTAGAACCTGGTTATCAACGGAGGCTGCTATATGTAGTCTCTTTATTATCTAATCTTTCAACTTATAAAAATAATCGTGCCAGCAGGGCAGGCCAACTGTTTGTTACTTTGTGGTATACTATTTCCATTCAGTTAGGAATGTAGGAGTGAACGTTATGGACAAAAACAAATTAGGTATTCAATATATGGAACAAGGAAAATGGGAGGATGCTGCAAAGGTCTTCACTGAAATGATAGAAGAAAATCCAAATGACCCAGTTGGATTCATCAATTTCGGCAATGTACTGGCATCAATGAACGATAATCAGCGAGCGATTAAGTTTTTTGAAAAGGCAATCGAACTTGATGCAGATGCTGCGACTGCTTATTACGGTTTGGGCAGTATTTATTATGAGCTAGACGATTTAGTGAAAGCGAAGGATCAATTTGAATTGGCTATTAAAAAAGGAATTGAAACAGCGGATGTGATGTTTATGCTGGGATTATGTCTTCTTCATTTAGACCAGCCAAAACTGGCTTTACCTTATTTCCAAAGAAGTGTTGAACTAAATGCATCGGATGCAGAAGCTCAGTTCCATTATGGATTGGCTTTGGCAGGTGCTGAGATGTATGATATGGCGATTGATGCGTGGAATAAGACGCTTGAAATTGATGAGTCACATGCAGATGCGTATTTTAATTTAGGTGTGGCTTATGGTGGAATTAAGGGAGATGCGGATAAAGCGATCTCTTATTTTGAAAAAGCAATTGAGATTCAGCCAGACCATATCCTTGCTTTGAATGGACTAAAACAAATGAAGGAACTGTTATAAACGGGAGGTGCTTCCTGTGGAACAAGAGTCGTTCGTCCTTTCTGACAATGACAAACCTTTCATCAAAGGAACGCAATTGGTTACCATTTTTCATAATGAACAAAACTTATACTCAGTTGTACGTATCAGAGTGAAAGAAACAAATCTTAATTATGACGAAAAAGAAGCGGTGATTACCGGATATTTTCCACCTATCCACGAGGAAGAAATATACACGTTTTACGGAAAAATGAAAGAGCATCCCAGGTTTGGGATTCAATTTCATGTCGATAGTTTCCAGCGTGAAGTTCCAGAATCAAAGGATGGGGTGATTGCCTACTTATCCGGCTCTCTTTTTAAGGGCATCGGAAAAAAGATTGCTGAAGCGATTGTTGATAAACTCGGGGAGAAAGCTATTTCTAAAATATTAGCTAATCCATCTCTATTGGATGACATCCCTAAGCTGAGCGGGGAGAAAGCGAAGCATTTGTATGATACACTCGCTGCCAATCAGGGTCTTGAACAAATTATGATTCATTTATCCAATTTGGGATTTGGTCCTCAGCTTTCTATGAAAATCTATCAGGTTTATAAACAGGACGCGATGACAATCATTGAGCAAAATCCTTATCAATTGGTCGAAACGATTGAAGGGATTGGATTTACTCGCGCGGATGAAATTGGATTGCAGCTCGGCATTGGAGGAAGCAATCCTTCACGTATTAAAGCAGCGATCCTCTATACATTGGATAGATCCTGTGTACAGGATGGGCATTCGTATACGGAGGCTGAAGAACTGCTGATTAGTGTAAAAGCCTTATTGGAACAAAATCAGAATGTGACCATCAGCTTTGAGCAAATTACCGAACAATTGATCATACTTGGTGAGGAAGGCAAAATTATTGGGGAAGAGAAGAGATTTTACATGCCGTCTCTCTACTTTTCAGAGAAAGGGATCGTAACGAATATTAAGCGGATTATGTCCCAGGACTCGTATGCCGATCAATTCCCTGAATCCGAATTTTTGCTGGAGCTTGGGAAGCTTGAAGAGCGGATTGGGATGGAATATGCTGAAGAGCAAAAGGATGCAATCTTTAAAGCCTTGCATTCACCCATGCTGATCCTGACAGGAGGACCTGGTACCGGGAAAACAACAGTTATTAAAGGTATTGTTGAACTTTATTCGGAATTGCATGGTTTATCCCTTGATCCGAAAGATTATAATAATGAAAATCCATTTCCATTTGTACTAGCGGCTCCAACAGGGCGTGCAGCAAAACGGATGAAGGAATCTACAGGACTTCCGGCAGTGACCATCCACCGCTTGCTTGGCTGGAATGGTTCCGATGTTCAGCGTGATGAAGATAATCCAATCAGCGGAAGGCTTTTAATTGTCGACGAGATGTCCATGGTAGATATTTGGCTGGCCAACCAACTTTTTAAAGCCTTGCCTGACGATATGCAAGTTATTCTCGTAGGTGATGAGGATCAGTTGCCTTCTGTAGGACCTGGCCAGGTTTTGAAGGATTTGCTTGCATCATCGGTCATTCCTGTGACACGCTTGCAATCTATATTTAGGCAGGAAGATGGTTCTTCTATTATTCAACTCGCGCACGCCATTAAGAATGGGCAATTGCCCCCGGACATACGGAAACAACAAGGCGATCGCTCCTTTTTCTCTTGTTCCACAAACCAGGTTGCTGATGTAATTAGACAGGTAGTCGCTAATGCCCGTCAAAAAGGGTTCCCGGCGCGTGATATTCAGGTCCTTGCCCCCATGTACAGGGGAAGTGCCGGAATTGATGCTCTAAATGTGCTGCTTCAGGAAATCCTCAATGATAATCGCGATAAGAAAAAGAGAGAATTGGCTTTTGGAGATGTCGTGTACCGTGTTGGAGATAAAGTACTCCAATTAGTGAATCAGCCAGAGAATGGGATTTACAATGGCGATATGGGTGAAATTATAGCGATTATTTATGCAAAAGAGAACGAAGATAAGCAAGATCAAATTTTTGTCTCTTTTGACGGGATTGAAGCAAAATATACGCGCCAGGAACTTAATCAAATTACCCATGCTTATTGCTGTTCGATTCATAAATCACAGGGGAGTGAATTCCCAATCGTCATTTTGCCGGTTGTAAAGAGCTATCACCGAATGCTAAGGAGAAACCTAATTTACACAGCAATCACGAGGAGTAAAAATTTCTTGATTTTGTGTGGTGAAGAGGATGCCTTGCGTTATGGTGTTGGCCGCAGTGGTGAGGAAGAACGGAGAACAACGTTGCTAGAAAAACTGCAAGAAGGGTTCCGAGATGAGGAAAAGGTGGTCGAATCTGAACATCAGAACGGGGAAGAAGAGACTTCTAATGAAAGTAAAATGACATATGAGCAAAAGCTATTTCAGACTGATCCGATGATTGGAATGGAAAACATTACACCTTATGATTTTATGGTAAGTGGATAAACTACAAATGTTGGTCTTTAATCTGAATGAATTCTGCATTCAATGGACAAACTGACAATACACATAATTTTTTTATGAGGTGATTGTTATGAAATGTCCTAATTGCTCCAGTAAAGATATTGGTAAAATTGGTGTTAATCAATATTATTGCTGGAATTGCTTTGTGGAATTATCCATCCAAAAAGGAATCATGCATGTCCATCAGGTGGAAGAAGATGGGCTATTGAGTTCCTTGGATGATTTGTTTAGTGAAGAAGATCGACAAATGAGTCTTTGATTCGTACTTCCTATAAATATGAGGTGAATTGCAATGAACAAAATGGTTTCGTCGTTAATAACCTTAGGTGCAGGAGTGGCGATTTATCGAAGCATGTCCAATAATGGAATGCTTTCAGGTCGCAACATGAAAAAGATAAAACGAACAATCATGAAGTCTTTTTAAGTGACTTTATAAAGGTTTAAAAGGTAGGAGATATTCCGCCTTTTAAACCTTTTTTTATAAATTGCTTGCACTCTTAGACAGTTGGATAAACAGAAATTAATAAGATTCCACAGACTCCAATACATATTTTCTTCTAACATAAGGAAAATAGAATGGAGGTGGGAAATGTGA
Organism: Pradoshia sp.; assembly: GCA_045605505.1. Classification (GTDB taxonomy): domain Bacteria; phylum Bacillota; class Bacilli; order Bacillales; family Pradoshiaceae; genus Pradoshia. The sequence goes on along the minus strand of JAZUQD010000064.1, from coordinate 11,072 downwards.
ACATACAGGTAAAATGGTTTTATCGACTCGGCTTCTTACTATTGTTATTCATCGTCTTATTTGTTTTTTACTTGCTCAGGCCGATCTGGCTTCCGATTATACATATCTTTATGACTGCATTAGCCCCATTTATTGTTGCTGCTTTTATTAGTTACCTCCTTCACCCTCTTGTGGAGAAAGTGCACCGAAAAGGAATTCATAGAGGGTTCGCTATTGGTTTGATCTACCTGGTATTTTTTGGTGCGGTTGGGTATGGGCTATACAAGGGGATCCCTGTGTTCATTAACCAAATGATTGACGTGGCTGAAAGAGCGCCCGAAATGGCAGAATTATATCGAAGTTATATTACTCGTTTTAATTCACAAACATCGAGCTGGCCATTTGGATTGCATGAACGCTTGGAGCAAATCATCAATTCCATGGAAATGAAATTAAGTTCGTTCGTTACTGTGTTGATAGAAGCGTTAAGTGGACTCTCAGATTTTTTTTTATTAGTGGTACTCATCCCGCTCATATCCTTTTATTTGTTGAAAGATGCTGATCGGATTATCACCTTTGGATTGAAGCTATTTCCTAAAAATACAAGAGGCAAAATCAAAAAGTTTTTAGTAGATATTGACCATTCATTAGGTGGTTACCTTCGGGGACAGTTGTTAGTATGTTCCATTATAGGAACTTTCGCAGCTATTCTCTTTTGGTTATTTGGCATGAATTATCCTTTACTGCTGGGGATAATAATTGGAGTGACAAATATTATACCCTATTTCGGACCATTGATTGGTGCTGTCCCGGCATTGCTTGTAGCTGTTACCATTTCAACGAGTATGGTCATCAAGGTGGCGATTATCATTATTGTACTTCAATTCCTTGAAGGGAACGTCATTTCACCAATCATAATGGGGAAAACGCTAAAACTTCATCCGCTTATTATCATTTTTGCTTTACTCGTGGGCGGAGAGGTTGGCGGGATTCTTGGTTTGATTCTGGCTGTTCCTATCTTGGCTTTTTTAAAAGTTGCCATTATTCATAGTAAAATGTTAGATGAATAATTCTTAATCGATCGCTGTGAAACATTGACAAAGAAAACACTTATGACTATAATCCAAACTATAACGGATATATTTAAAATATGTTGATGGACCGAGTATGCTTAAACCCTTCCGTAATGTAAATTCTATTTACATGAAGAGAGAAGTCTCCCTGGCTGAAAGAGACTTTGGAAGAAGAGAAGCAGAACGCTAATCCGGAGTGCGGGCAAACCCCGCCGTTTAAACCGCGTTAAGGTTTCTGAGGTGACGAAACAATCATGTTTCGTAATCAGGGTGGTACCGCGAGTCAAGCTCTCGTCCCTGTTTTTGGGATGAGGGCTTTTTTGTGTATAAAAAAGGAGGAGTCAATCAAATGAAGTATATGACTGGGGCAGAAATTCGCCAAATGTTTTTAGATTTCTTTCAGGAAAAGGGTCACAGAATTGAACCGAGTGCATCATTAGTACCGGTAGAAGATCCGACCCTGCTTTGGATCAATTCCGGTGTAGCGACATTAAAAAAATATTTTGATGGCCGAGTTATCCCAGATAACCCTCGGATAACGAATGCTCAAAAATCGATTAGAACAAACGATATTGAGAATGTTGGGAAAACAGCACGACACCATACTTTCTTTGAAATGCTGGGTAACTTTTCAATCGGTGAATATTTCAGAGAAGATGCCATTAAGTGGGGCTGGGAATTATTAACGGATGAGCGTTGGTTTGCAATGCCAAAAGATAAACTCTATATTACCTACTATCCGGCCGATAAGGATACCTATAATGTGTGGAGAAGCTTAGGGGTTCCAAATGATCATTTAATTCCGCTTGAAGATAACTTCTGGGAAATTGGTGAGGGCCCATCTGGACCTGATACTGAAATTTTCTTTGATCGCGGAACAAAATTCGATCCTGAAGATATTGGAATTCGTTTAATAGAAGAAGATATTGAAAATGACCGCTATATTGAAATCTGGAATATTGTGTTATCTCAATTTAATGCAAATCCTGAAATCCCGCGCAGCGAATATCCAGAATTGCCGAAGAAAAACATAGATACAGGCATGGGGCTTGAGCGGATGGCATCCATTTTCCAAAATGGTGACACAAACTTTGATACGGATCTATTCCTGCCAATTATTCATAAAACAGAAGAAATTTCTGGTCAAACATACAGAACAAGCCCAGAAAAAGATGTGGCGTTTCGTGTGATTGCTGACCATATTCGTACCGTCGCATTTGCAATAGGTGATGGGGCGCTTCCATCAAACGAAGGTCGCGGGTATGTATTACGCAGATTACTACGCAGAGCGGTTCGTTTTGCTAAAAAGATTGGCATTAATAAGCCGTTTATGTATGAATTGGTACCAGTAGTGGCAGAGATCATGGTTGATTATTATCCGGAAGTTCAACAGAAAAAAGATTTTATTGCGAAGGTTGTCCGTAATGAAGAGGAACGTTTCCATGAAACATTGCATGATGGCTTAGCGATTCTTTCTGAAGTTATTGTAGCTGAGAAGAAAAGAGGAAGCGATACAGTAAATGGATATGATGTATTCCGTCTCTATGATACGTATGGATTCCCGGTTGAACTGACAGAAGAGTACGCTGAAGATGAGGGCATGAAGATTGACCGCAAAGGTTTCGAAATGGAAATGGACGCTCAACGGACACGTGCGCGTGCTGCACGCCAAGATGTGGATTCTATGCAGGTACAAAGCGGTATCTTAGGAGACATCAAAGTACAAAGTAAATTTGTCGGATATGAAACTCTGCAATGCCCTGCCAAAGTGGAAGCTATCATCAAAAATGGTGAAAAAGTAGATGACGCCATGGCTGGAGAGGAAGTTCAAATCATATTGGATCAAACGCCTTTTTATGCGGAAAGCGGCGGTCAGATTGCGGATAAGGGATTCTTTGAAGGCGATGATCTAAGAGTATTCGTAAAAGATGTTCAAAAGGCGCCGAATGGTCAAAACCTGCATACAGTTATTGTGGAATACGGACTGCTAAAGGAAGGTATGCAAGGCAAAGCGATAGTGGATGAAGCTAATCGTCGTAAGATCATTAAAAATCATACGGCAACACACCTCTTGCATCAGGCATTAAAAGATGTACTGGGAACGCATGTTAACCAGGCTGGTTCATTAGTTAGACCGGATCGACTTCGTTTTGATTTTTCTCATTTTGGACAAGTCACGGAAGATGAACTTGAACAAGTTGAACAAATCGTTAATGATAAAATTTGGAAGAGTATAGACGTAACGATAGAAAATAAAGCGATTGACGAAGCAAAAGCAATGGGTGCAATGGCTCTATTCGGTGAGAAATATGGTGATATTGTACGTGTTGTTCAAGTGGGAGACTATAGCTTGGAGCTATGCGGAGGTTGCCACGTACCTAATACGTCAACGATCGGACTTTTCAAAATTGTATCTGAAGGCGGAATTGGCGCAGGTACAAGAAGAATTGAAGCCGTAACTGGCGAATCTGCTTACCTGCAATTAAAAGAACAAATTGGTGTTCTTCGTCAGGCAGCCGCTAAGGTAAAAGCAAATCCAAAAGATTTGCCGGCAAAAATTGATTCCTTATTAGGTGAACTAAAAGATTCGCAAAAAGAAAACGAATCTTTAGCAGCAAAACTTTCGAATATAGAAGCAGGAAATATCCAATCCAAAGCTGAAACAATCAATGGTGTAACGGTCTTATCTGCAAAGGTACAAGCACAGGATATGAATAATCTGAGAAATATGGCTGATGAATTAAAACAAAAGCTTGGTTCTTCTATTATTGTCCTTGGCAGTACACAAGGAGATAAAGTAAACCTGATTGCGGCTGTGACGAAAGATTTAATTGATCAAGGATATCATGCAGGAAAAATTATTAAAGAGGTTGCTGCGCGCTGCGGAGGCGGCGGAGGCGGACGTCCTGATATGGCACAGGCAGGCGGTAAAAACCCTGCTGATTTAGATGCTGCGCTTGAGTTGGTAAAAGAATTGGTTAACCGCTAAAAAGGGGGGCAAACAGTTTTCCCCCTTCATTTATTAAAATTCGAAGGGCAGCCTATCTCAGGTTAGTCAAGTAATCATTCGAATTTTATTATTCGGTTTAATTAGTGTACAATAAGAGGAACAAGGTAATATAGCTTTTTTGAATGAAAGCGGGGTGCGTTGAAATGAGTTCATTTGATAAAACAATGAAATTTAATTTCCCGGATGATTCCTTCGAACATGATGTAAGGAATGTTTTAATGGAAGTCTATAATGCTTTGAATGAAAAAGGTTATAACCCTATTAATCAGATTGTAGGATATCTTTTATCAGGAGACCCTGCTTATATTCCGCGTCATAAAGATGCACGGAATCTTATTAGAAAGCTTGAAAGAGATGAGATTATAGAAGTTCTGGTCAAATCTTATTTAGAGCACCAACGAGAGGGATAATATGAGAATTGTAGGTCTTGATGTGGGGAGTAAAACTGTGGGAGTCGCCATCAGTGATGAAATGGGATGGACTGCCCAAGGTTTGGAAACCATAGCAATAGACGAAGAGAAAAATCAATTAGGCCTGAAACGTTTAGATGAAATTCTAAAACCTTATAAAGTGGACAAATTTGTCGTAGGTTTGCCTAAGAATATGAATGGGACAATCGGTCCGAGAGGCGAGGCGAGCCAACACTATGCTTCAAAGCTTGAGAAACGATATAAGGTACCAGTCGTTTTGTGGGATGAACGGTTAACCACAATGGCCGCAGAACGCGTTTTATTGGATGCGGATGTCAGCCGTAAAAAACGTAAAAAAGTAATAGATAAAATGGCCGCTACACTTATTCTGCAAGGATATTTAGACAGCGGCAGCAAATAATTTTGAGGTGATCACATGGAAGAGAATATGATAACAATTATTGATGAAGACGGTAACGAACAGTTACATGAAATTTTGCTTACTTTTGATTTAGATGATTATGATAAACAATACGTAGTATTCGCACCAGTAGGAAATGAAGGCGAAGAAGATGATGACCTCATCCATGTAGCTTCTTTTATTCCTGATGAAACAGGTGAAGTTGGAACTTTAAATGATATAGAAGATGATAAAGAATGGGCTATGGTTGAAGAAGTTATTAACACGTTCTTTGACGACGAAGAAGAATAAACATCCAAACACGACTCTCCCGACTTTGTCGGGAGAGTTTTTTTATGGATAATGCAAATTTTGCAGAATAATTTAAGGATTATAAATGAACAAATGAAGACCCTTATAATTAAGGGGAATTATGTATGCGAATGGTCGACAATTAATGATAGAAAAGATATTATGTTATAAAAAAGTAAATGTCTATTCATGAAGTATTTTAATATTATCTTGCACTTCTCGGAAAATGTATTATGATAAGCATTGACAGATTCCGCTAATATTTGCAATAAATAAAGAGGGCTATTGTAATAAAATGCCTTAAGGGGGCATCACTTTTGGATAACGAAAAGAATTGGAAGAAAGAACAAATGAGGTTAAAGCTTCTTGAGAGACAAAGTGAAGCTAAAGTTGTGAGAAAGATTGTTGCTATTTCGCTGGCCGTGGGCATCTTAATCTTGGCATTGGCTGGACTTGGCGGATACTTGTACATTTCCTCTGCATTAAAACCTGTAGATCCGGAGAATAAAGATGTAATTAAGGTGGAAATTCCGCGCGGATCCGGAATCAGTTTGATTTCTCAGACATTAGAGGATAATGGAGTCGTCAAAAATGCAAAAGTATTTAAATACTATGTTAAGTTTAAAAATGAATCTGGTTTCCAAGCCGGAACCTATGATTTATCACAATCCATGACGATTCAGGAAATTATCGATTATATCAAAAATGGAAGAGTGGCCGAAACTTATCGGATCACCATTCCTGAAGGTAGAGACCTGCAACAAATTTCGGAAATTATCGCTGATAAAACAGGGAAAAAGTCTAAAGATGTCTTAGCCGTCATCAATAAAAATGGATTTATAAAGGAAATGATGAATACTTATCCGGATTTATTAACGGATGAAATCCTTAATAAAGATATCAGATATCCATTAGAAGGATACTTATATCCGGCAACCTACTCCTTCTATGAGGAAGACCCAAGTGTTGAGTCAATTGTCAGCCAAATGATCAAAAAGTCCAACGATATCATCATGAAGTATAAGGATCAAATGGCTAAGGGGAAATGGACACCGCACGCTCTATTAACACTGGCTTCCTTAATTGAAGAAGAAGCAACGGCAAAAGTGGATCGGGATAAAATATCTGCTGTTTTTAAAAATAGAATAGAAAAAGATATGCCCCTGCAAACAGATCCAACCGTTCTGTATGCATTGGGTGAACATAAGGATCGGGTTACCTACAAAGATTTAGAAGTCGATTCACCTTATAATCTTTATCGTAATAAAGGGTTAACTCCGGGACCTATTGCCAATGCAGGTGAAACATCGATTCAGGCAGCATTACAGCCTGCTGATATCGATGATCTATACTTCCTTGCAACGAAATCAGGAGAAGTACTTTTTAACAAAACACTGGAAGAGCATAATAAAGATAAAGCCGAACATATCACGAATAATTAACCATATTGAGGGGAACGATGGATATAAAGAAACGTTTCGCTTCTTTCCCCTAAATATGCTAAAATATTCAAAGTGCCTAAAATAGTGTTTGTATGTAAAGAAAGCCAGGAGGCTTTCTCATTTTTTTGAATTAAGCAAAGTAAAGGGTTTGGAGGAATGAGGATGAATAAGAATCTTGATGAATATATACAGACTCTTGTACCTTCTCGTAATGCATTGTTGAGTGAAATGGAAGAGTACGCTAAGGATAATGGTGTTCCGATTATGGAGTTAACCGGTATGGAGTCTATGTTACAGATTCTAAAAATCCAAAAACCACGTACTATTTTGGAAATCGGGACGGCCATCGGTTATTCTGCTTTACGAATGGCGTACGCTCTGCCAGGTGCTTCTATACTTACAATCGAAAGAGATGAAGAACGAATAGAAAAAGCGCACCAATTTATTGAAAGAGCAGACATGGGTAACAGAATTAACATTGTGAAAGGCGATGCGCTTGAGACTGAGACGCTCGTATCTCCCGAGGGACCTTTTGATTGTATATTTATTGATGCTGCTAAAGGACAATATAAACGCTTCTTTGAAATATATGAAAAATATTTAAATCAGGGGGGCATCATCCTTTCTGATAATGTTTTGTTTAAAGGCTTGGTTGCTCTTGACCAGGAAGAGATTGATTCAAAGCGCACAAAGAACTTAGTTAATAAAATTAAAGGCTATAATGAATGGCTCATGAACAAAGAAGACTTTGATACAGTTATACTACCAGTTGGGGATGGATTGGCTATCAGTATTAAACGAGGTGAAAGGGCATGAAAAAACCTGAGCTATTAGTTACACCTAAAACGACAGCAGATATAATTCCATTAATTGAAGCAGGTGCAGATGCATTTGTTATTGGTGAACAGCGTTATGGGCTTAGATTAGCAGGAGAGTTTGACAGAGAGGCTGTTAAAGAAGCAATCCGTCTTGCTCATTCAAAAGGTAAAAAAGTATATGTGGCCATGAATGCCATTTTTCATAATGAGAAAGTGGACGAGTTATCCGATTATTTACGATTTCTGGATGAAAATCATGCAGATGCGGTTATATTTGGCGACCCTGCTGTCTTGATGGCAGCGCGTGAAGTAGCACCAGGCTTACCTCTTCACTGGAATACAGAAACGACGGCCACTAACTGGTTCACTTGTAATTACTGGGGAACTAAAGGGGCCAAACGTGCGGTCCTTGCCCGGGAAATTAATATGGATGCCATCGTGGAAATCAAAGAACATGCAGAAGTTGAAATTGAAGTACAGGTGCATGGAATGACAGCGATGTTCCAATCAAAGCGTACCCTTATCGGTAATTATTTTAATTATCAGGGTCGCAATATGAAAGTGGATAGTTTAAAGAATGATAAAGGTTTATTCTTACATGATCCGGAGCGTAATGCCAAGTATCCGATCTTTGAAGATGAAAATGGCACTCATATTATGAGTCCAAATGACATTTGCATTATCGATGAATTGGCAGAAATGCTCGAAGCTGGTGTGGACTCCTTTAAAATTGACGGGATCCTAAAAGATTCTGACTATATTATCGAGGTTACTAAATTGTATCGCCAAGCGATTGATTTATATGCGGTAAATCCGGATCTATACGATGATAAAAAGGATGACCTGCTGCAAAAAGCTGAAGAACTTCAACCGGCAAACAGAATGCTGGATACAGGTTTCTTTTTTAAAGAGACTGTATATTAACAGGGAATGGAGGATGACCGAAGAATGTCCGTGTCAGAAAATCGAATTTCTCAAGTCATTGATGGGAAACGCGTTATTATAAAAAAACCGGAATTACTGGCTCCTGCCGGTAACCTGGAAAAGTTGAAAATTGCTGTCCGTTATGGTGCTGATGCCGTCTTTATCGGTGGTCAGGAGTATGGGCTGCGCTCCAATGCCGGTAACTTTTCATTAGAAGAAATGAAGGAAGGCGTGGAGTTCGCCAAGCAATATGGGGCAAAAATTTATGTAACAACTAATATTTTTGCACACAATGAGAACATCGAAGGTCTTCCTGAGTACTTAAAAGGTATTGAGGAGGCTGGTGTAACAGGTATAATTGTGGCTGACCCATTAATCATAGAGACATGTAAAAAGGCTGCTCCAAAGCTGGAGATTCATTTGAGCACACAGCAATCTTTATCAAACTGGAAAGCCGTACAGTTTTGGAAAGAAGAAGGGCTGGACCGTGTCGTGTTGGCGCGTGAAACAAGTGGAGAAGAAATAAAGCTTATGAAAGAAAAGGTGGATATTGAAATAGAAACCTTTATTCATGGAGCAATGTGTATTGCCTACTCCGGACGTTGTACGCTATCTAACCATATGACAGCTCGTGATTCCAATCGAGGCGGCTGTTGTCAATCATGCAGATGGGATTATCACTTATATGCCAATACTGAAGATGGTGAGAAACCATTATTTGAAGAAGAAGATGAAGCGTTTGCGATGAGTCCTAAGGATTTAAAGCTGGTTGAATCAATCCCAACAATGATTGAAATGGGAATTGATAGCTTGAAAATCGAAGGGCGTATGAAATCCATTCACTACATCGCAACAGTTGTCAGTGTCTATCGTAAGGTCATTGACGCCTACTGTGCAGACCCAGACAACTTCGTCTTTAAAGAAGAATGGATTAGAGAGCTCGATAAGTGTGCGAATCGTGAAACAGCTCCTGCTTTCTTTGAAGGTGTACCAAGCCATAAAGAGCAAATGTTTGGCAATCATAATAATAAAACTACACATGATTTTGCTGGACTTGTCTTATCGTATGATGAGCATACATCTATAGTCACATTACAGCAAAGAAATTACTTTAAACCGGGAGATGAAATTGAATTTTTCGGACCTAATATCGAAAACTTCACTCAAACAGTCGGTACAATCTGGGATGAGGATGGCAATGAATTAGATGCTGCCAGACACCCGCTTATGACAGTCCGTTTGAAGGTAAATCAACCGGTTCATCCATATGATATGATGAGGAAGGAGAACTAAAAAATGACTAAGCCAATTGTAATTGGGGTTGCAGGAGGCTCGGGTTCGGGGAAAACGAGTGTAACTAAAGCAATCTATGAACAATTCAAGGGCCATTCCATCATGATCCTTGAACAAGATTATTATTATAAAGATCAAAGCCATCTACCTTTTGAGGAACGATTAAAAACGAATTATGATCACCCATTGGCTTTCGATAATGATCTTTTGCTGGAGCATATTAACAAACTGCTCAAATACGAAGAAATTGAAAAGCCAGTCTATGACTATGCTATGCATACACGTTCCAGTGAAGTCATTCGGGTTGAACCAAAGGATGTTATTATCCTTGAGGGAATCTTAGTACTTGAAGATGAGCGATTACGCGATATAATGGATATTAAGCTATTTGTAGATACCGATGCAGATCTTCGTATTATCCGTCGCCTAATGCGTGATATAAAAGAACGAGGCCGTTCGATTGACTCTGTGATTGAACAATACACATCTGTGGTTCGACCTATGCACAATCAATTTATAGAGCCAACTAAGCGCTATGCGGATATTATCATTCCTGAGGGTGGACACAATCATGTGGCTATTGATTTAATGGTAACTAAAATCCAAACCATATTAGAACAAAAATCAATGATCTAAGATAGTATTGTTTTATATGGATTACCAGTAAAATAACAAAAAAGTTATCCATTTTTGAAAAAATTTTGATAAAATCAATAGACAAATCTATAAAAAGAAACTAAGCTAACAATGAGTGCAAATTGCGCGTTCGAATATGAACGCGCAATTCCTATACCAACAATACGGTATATACATAGTTGTTAAGTGCATATATATACACAAGGATCACCTAAAGCAGTTCGTGCAGGGGTGAACGTACAGAAGGAGTGGAATTTTTTTGGGTACTGAAAAAGTATTTCCTATGACTAAAGAAGGAAAAGAAAAGTTAGAAAAAGAATTAGAACATTTTAAAACAGTTAAACGTAAAGAGGTAGTTGAACGGATTAAGATTGCCCGCAGTTTTGGGGACTTATCTGAAAACTCCGAGTATGATTCTGCTAAGGAAGAGCAAGCATTTGTAGAAGGACGTATTACCACACTCGAAAATATGATTCGAAATGCGCAAATTATTGAGTCCGATGCAACACAGGATGGAAAAGTAACATTGGGCAAATCGGTAACATTTAAAGAACTGCCTGACGGTGAAGAAGAAACTTATACAATTGTCGGTTCTGCTGAAGCAGACCCATTTGAGTCTAAAATTTCAAACGATTCTCCCATTGCCCGCAGCCTAATGGGTAAAAAACCTGGTGATGAAGTAACAGTTTCAACTCCTGGTGGTGATATGGAAGTCGTTATCGTTTCCGTTCAATAATCTAAACTTTAAAGAAAATCACAAGAAAGCGCCCAATTA
>JAZUQD010000063.1:0-8334 GCA_045605505.1 Pradoshia sp. | reverse complement strand
GTTTGTAGTGATGGTGGAGGTGTTTGCCTGTGTCTGAGTCCAGTGCAACTACGGAAATTCTAATACGCTTGCCCCAAAATTTGCTAAGTGAGTTGGATGGATACGTGAGAGAAGAAAATGTGAATCGAAGCGAATTTATTTTTCAAGCTACAAAAATGTATTTGCAAGAACGCAAAAAGAAAGAGTTTCGCGAATCCATGCGCCGTGGATATATGGAGATGGCCAATATTAATTTGACTATGGCAGCTGAAGCTTTCCAGGCAGAATATGAGGCTGAACATGCCGTGGAGCGTTTAGTTAGCGGTGAATAAGGGTTTAAATGTAAAACGTGGTGACGTGTATTTCGCTGATTTGTCTCCGGTCGTTGGATCTGAGCAAGGAGGGGTAAGACCGGTCCTTGTTATTCAAAATGACATAGGTAATCGATTTAGCCCTACCGTAATTATTGCGGCAATTACGGCACAAATACAAAAAGCGAAACTGCCAACCCATGTAGAAATTGATGCCCAAAAATATGGATTCGAACGTGATTCTGTTATTTTACTTGAACAAATTCGAACAATTGATAAGCAGAGATTAACAGATAAAATAACGCAGCTCGATGATGAAATGATGCGTAAGGTTGATAATGCGCTCCAAATCAGTCTGGGACTTGTGGAATTGTAATAGTTAAAAGATTATAAAAACATACTTCTGTGCTGAAGGTTTGGCTGCCAAGAATTTAAATTCTTGGCATCCTTTTTATTTACCTATAATAGCAGGAAAATTTATCTTTTAAGGTTTAAGTTGTAGAAAAGAGGGAAAAAAGTACAAGTTACAGTGAAGTAAGAAAAAGAGTACGGTATATTGTGGTTTTAATAATACCTATGGATTTAGATTTCTGATTTCCTATTTTCTTTTTAAGTGTTTATAATAGTTTGTAAATACGACTTTTTAAAATTAATCGAAAACTTACCGAAAGAACAGATTCTCATATAAAAAAAGGATTCATATAAATGTGCTGGAGGAGGAGCTAATGAATAAGCTAGTGCAAAACTATATCCAGGATCATAAAGACGTTATACTGCAGCAATGGGTTAATCGCGTTAAGGAAAAGGCAGATGAACGAGTCGCTAAGATTGTTACTGACCATATGTTTATACACACAAGTAATGAGTTTATTGAAGTGTTGATTTCTAATATTACAGATTCAGATGAAGAGTTTAAAACGAAGTTAGGTGATTTTGCAGCCAAGATTATTCGTCTGGGCTGGCCATTAACGTTTGTGAATGACGGGATGAAGGCGTTCAACATCGTTGTAACAGAAGGGATGATTAACGAGGGGATAATGACAAAGGAAAATCAGCTTGAGATTGTGCTCGATTTTGATGAATGGATTACACCTTTAAACAATGAAATCCTTAATGTCTATACATCTACATGGGAGCGAACTGTTTCGTTGCAAAAAATAGCTCTTCAGGAATTGTCTGCACCGCTCATCCCGGTGTTTGAAGGGATTACAGTAATGCCTTTAATAGGAACAATCGATACAGAACGAGCGAGACAAATTATGGAGAATCTTTTAGATGGCGTAGTTAAGCATCGTTCCGAGGTGGTGTTAATTGATATTACTGGGGTACCGGTTGTAGACACTATGGTGGCCCATCATATTATCCAGGCGGCAGAAGCTGTCCGTCTTGTTGGCGCACGTTGTATGCTTTGCGGGATACGTCCAGAGATTGCTCAAACAATTGTTAATCTTGGGATTAACTTAGATGAAATCATAACTAAAAACACATTGAAAAAGGGTGTAGAGGCTGCCCTGGAAATTACAAACAGAAAAATTATAATAACCTCGGAGGAGTTAGCATGAGGATTCCAATATTAAAGCTGCACGATTGTCTCCTGATCTCGATACAGTGGGAACTGGATGATGCAACTGCTCTCCAATTTCAGGAGGATTTATTGCATAAAATACATGAAACGAATGCGAGTGGAGTGGTAATTGATTTAACCTCGGTGGATATAATCGACTCCTTTATCGCTAAAGTTCTTGGCGACGTCATTAATATGTCGAAATTAATGGGAGCAAAGGTTGTAATTACAGGGATTCAACCAGCTGTTGCCATCACATTAATCGAACTGGGTATTACCTTATCTGATGTTATGACTGCATTAGATCTTGAAAAAGGTTTGGAGAAATTACAAAAGGAACTGGGGGACTAGCATGATGAGTACCCAATCCTACGTAAAAATTCTAAATGAATGGGATATTGTTGCAGCCCGCCAAGTGGGCAGAAACGTGGCCAAAGAATTAGGTTTTGGCACTGTGGATCAAGCAAGAATTACCACAACCATAAGTGAATTAGCAAGGAATATATATTTATATGCAGGGCAGGGTCAAGTGTGCATTGAGAAGGTATATGACAATGGAAAAACAGGCCTAAGAGTCATTGCCGAAGATAACGGTCCCGGAATAAGTGATATAAGAAGAGTAATGGAAGATGGATATACAACATCTGGTGGTCTTGGAGCGGGACTGCCCGGAGTCAAAAGATTGATGGATGATTTTGATATTGATTCTGATGTTGGAAAGGGTACAAAGATTACATCAACCAAATGGCTTCGATAGGAGGGAGATAGGTGAGTAATAGAGAGTGCATGGAAGAAAGATACCGTGAAGCTCTCTCGAACTATTTGACAGAGCATACGGAAAAAGCGTTATATCTAGGACATAAATTAAGCAAAGAAGCTATTGAACATATGGTATCTCCTGAAGAAATCATAAGTTTACATAAGAATGCGCTAAAGGATATTCTCCCTGATATACCAGAGGACGTTAGCCACTCTCTTGATTTTTTACTGGAAATTATGATGGAATACGGTGTTGCATTTCGTGAACTCCAGAGTCTTCGACATCAACAAAGAGAGTTGAAGAGTGAAATGGAGATCGCGGCCAATGTTCAACAAACATTATTGGAAACGCGAGTTCCTATCCTCAAAAATCTTGAAATTGGTGCCATTAGTGTTCCAGCTAAGCATATGAGCGGAGATTATTATCATTTTGTCGAGGATGAAAATGGTCGGGTAGCAGTAGCGATAGCAGATATTATTGGCAAAGGAATTCCTGCAGCATTGTGTATGTCTATGATCAAGTATGCTATGGATTCTTTACCGGAGCATCGTACTTCCCCGGCCAGTGTCCTTGAAAGTATTAATCGGGTAGTGGAGCAAAATGTTGGTCCGAGTATGTTTATAACCATGTTTTATGGACTGTATGATCCATCTGATCATATTTTTACATATGCATCAGCTGGTCACGAACCTGGTTTTTTCTATAATTATCAAGAAAATGAATTTACCGAGTTAACGGCAAAGGGTTTGTTGCTTGGTGTGAATAAAAGAACGACTTACCAGCAATATGAACGCAAAATTGAAGTGGGGGATATGATTATTCTCCTTTCAGATGGAGTAACGGAGTGCAGGACAGATGAGGGATTTATTGAAAGAGATACCTTGGTTAAATTTATTCAGGAGTCCATCCATTTAGATGCCCAATCAATCGTAAATAATCTATATAAAAAGTTGGAAAAGATGCAACATTTCCAATTAAGGGATGATTTTACCTTAATAATTATGCGACGGAAGTTTTAAATGGATAAAAACGGGTAAAAGGATTAGAAGCGAAACTTGACTTTTTGAGGAGAGGTACAATTCATGAACATTTCAATTGATGTACAAAATGTGAATTCGGATATACACGTAAATGTTAAAGGCGAGATAGATGCATATACAGCACCAAAGCTAAGAGAAACACTTTTTCCTTTATCGGATCAGGATAAAGTGGTTATGATTGTTGATTTGACTGATGTTTCTTATATGGATAGTACAGGTCTTGGTGTATTTGTAGGATTGTTTAAAAATGTCCGTGCGCATAATGGAGATTTTAGAATCATCGGACTATCCGAGAGGTTACATCGTCTTTTTGAAATAACTGGTTTAGCGGATATAATCCATATAAAAAGCCATGCAGAGGGTGGAGCGCAATGAGTGAAACATACGAATATATTGAAATGAAAATACCTGCAAAACCTGAATTTATTGGGGTAATGAGATTGACTTTATCAGGCATAGCCAGCCGTATGGGATTCTCATATGATAGTATTGAAGATTTGAAAATTGCTACGAGCGAGGCTTGCACAAATGCCGTTCAGCATGCATATAAAGGTAATCATAACGGTGAAGTAGTCGTTGGTTTTGGGTTATATGAAGACCGTCTGGAAGTGATGGTTGTTGATAATGGAGAAAGCTGCGACTTTGAAGAGGTTCGACAAGGCTTGGGGCCGTATGAAAGAGACCAATCGGTAGAATTCTTAAGAGAAGGAGGATTAGGTCTATATCTGATTGAAACACTCATGGATGAAGTGAAAATACATCAAAATGAAGGTGTGACAGTATTCATGACGAAGTTTCTTGAGGGAGAGCAGGTGGAGAGTGATGCAGAAACAATCTCAAATTAGTGAAGAGAAAAAGGCTCAAATGAGAGAACAAGTCACCGAATGGATTAAAGCCTATCAACTGCACGGAGATGAAGAAGCACAAGCCCAACTTGTTCAGCATTATCAGGGATTAGTAGAAACGATTGCGAGAAAATATTCTAGAGGAAAATCCTATCACGAAGATATTGCTCAGGTCGGTATGATTGGATTACTTGGAGCGATTCGCAGATACGATGATTCTTTTGGAAAAAGTTTTGAAGCATTTGCTGTTCCAACAATAATTGGTGAAATCAAGCGCTTTTTACGAGATAAAACATGGAGTGTTCACGTCCCACGAAGAATTAAAGAACTTGGTCCTAAAATCAAATCGACTGTGGAGGAACTTACCACAACGTTACACCGTTCTCCTAGGATTGAAGAAATTGCTCAGTACTTAGAGGTTTCCGAGGAAGAAGTATTAGAAGCGATGGAAATGGGTAAAAGTTATCAAGCGTTGTCAGTGGACCATTCAATTGAAGCAGATTCAGATGGCGGAACAGTCACGTTATTAGACATATTCGGAAATGTAGATGAAGGATATGAAAGGGTTAACCAGCGTCTGGTTTTAGAGAAAGTTCTTCATGTATTGTCTGATCGAGAAAAGAAAATTATTCAATATACGTACTTAGAAAATCTGAGTCAAAAAGAAGCAGGAGACCGATTAGGTATCTCCCAAATGCACGTGTCACGTCTCCAGCGTCGTGCTATAAAAAAATTGCAAGAAGCCATCAATGCTGAAAATTCGGAGTATATACGGTGAATCAGGAAGTATTGAGAGACAACAGAGTTCAATTAATTGCTTCTCAATCCCCTAAACAAGGGAAGCTATTATGTGGAGACGATTATTTTTTTGAAGTGACGGACGATTATTTTATATGTGTGCTCGCAGATGGATTGGGCTCGGGAGAGTTTGCGCATGAATCGTCTCGGGCAGTTACAAACGTTGTCCGAGAGTTTCAGGGCGCTGATGTCGGAGAGATCATGGAACGTTGTAATCAGGCTTTGGTAAGAAAAAGGGGAGCAGCCGTAGCTATTTTTAAAGTGGATTTTAAAAAGAAAGAATTCCAATATAGCTGCGTAGGCAATATTCGTTTTTATTTATATCCACCAGATGATAAAATGATTTATCCTTTACCTGTAACTGGGTATTTGTCTGGAAGGAAGCAACGTTTTCATACTCAACGGTTTACATATATACCTGCTACTAAATTTTTCATTCACTCAGATGGCTTTGAAATGAAGGGAACTAAAAACTTCTTACGTAATTCCGGTTCTCTTGAAGAAACAGCAAGAAAATTAGAGAGTCAAAATAGTGCCATTAACGATGATGTTACATTCATTTTTGGGAGTCTTTTATAATGATAAGAGACTTCTTTTTTGTGTTATTTTAGAATTTAGCCCGGTATTTGAAAAAGAACGGGTTATGATACTATAAAGATAATAATTGCAGAGGGAAGGTTTGATGGGATGAAATCTAAGAATGAACTGATTAAATATATAGCTGCAGAACTTTCTATACGGGAAAAACAAGTTGGCAGTGTGTTGGCGTTGTTAGAAGATGGAAATACAATCCCTTTTATTGCGCGTTATCGAAAAGAAATGACCGGCTCATTGGATGAGGTTGAAATTCGGTCCATTTCTGAGCGGTGGACCTATCTCGAGAATTTGGAAAAAAGAAAAAATGAAGTCCTGCGGATTATCGAGGAGCAAGGGAAACTCACAGAAGAGTTGTCCCGTGAGATTATCAAAGCTGTCAAATTACAAACTGTCGAGGATCTCTACCGCCCATTCAAGCAGAAACGTCGAACAAAAGCGACGATAGCTAAAGAAAAAGGATTGGAGCCACTGGCGACTTGGATTATTGAAGCCCCTGTGTCCGCTAGCCCGCTTGAAAAAGCTGCTCAATTTGTAGATGCAGATAAAGGAGTTTTATCGGCTGCGGAAGCAATTGAAGGAGCTAAAGATATTATAGCTGAGAATATATCCGATAATGCCTCATTCAGAAAATGGATTCGGGAGGAAACATTCAAGCATGGTACGATCAAGTCCATCGGCAAAGATGAGGAAAAGGATGAGAAAAAAGTTTTTGAAATGTACTATGACTATGAAGAGGCGATTGGAAAAATAGTTCCCCACCGTATTTTAGCTTTAAATCGGGGTGAAAAAGAGGGCGTGCTCAGAGTTTCCGTTAAAGCGGATGTTGAGAAGATTTTAGACTACCTCTACAAAAAAATGACTTTGAATGTAAATAATCCGAGTACAGTGATTATAAAAGAGGCAATTGAAGATAGTTATAAGCGGTTGATCCAGCCTTCTATAGAAAGAGAAATACGTAATGAACTTACGGACAAGGCTGAAGATCAAGCTATTTATATTTTTTCGGAAAACCTGAGAAATTTACTGCTTCAGCCTCCGTTGAAAGGGAAAATGGTTTTAGGGGTTGATCCGGCTTATCGTACTGGCTGTAAATTTGCAGTGGTCGATCCTACAGGGAAAATGCTTGAAGTAGGTGTTATTTACCCGCATCCTCCAGTAGCTAAAAAGAACGAAGCGACTAAAATTATCCTATCTATCCTAAAGAAATATAACATTGAGATCATTACAATTGGAAATGGAACAGCTTCGCGGGAGACAGAGCAATTTATTGCAGATACTTTAAAAATGCAAAATGAGAAAATTTATTACGTCATAGTGAATGAAGCCGGTGCGAGCGTTTATTCGGCATCGGATATCGCAAGAGAAGAATTTCCGGATTTACAAGTGGAACAACGGAGCGCTGTCTCGATTGCTAGAAGGCTCCAGGATCCTTTGGCTGAATTAGTCAAAATTGATCCTAAGTCTGTAGGTGTCGGGCAATACCAGCATGATGTATCAGAAAAGAAATTAAATGAGTCACTGAGTTTTGTGGTGGAAACGGCTGTAAATAAGGTTGGAGTTAATGTAAATACGGCTTCTCCTTCTTTGTTGCAATATGTGGCAGGACTTTCGAAATCCGTAGCCCAAAATATCGTGAATAAAAGAGAAGAAGAAGGTGCTTTTTCTAATCGATCTGCTTTAAAAAAGATACCGCGACTTGGTGCGAAAACGTATGAACAAGCTATTGGGTTTTTAAGAGTGATTGGTGGGGAGGAACCTCTTGATCGAACTTCTATACATCCGGAAAATTATCAATCTGTTCGGTTATTATTGAAAATGCTTGGCTTTACAACTGAGGATTTAGGAAGCGATCGATTAAGGGAAGCGTTGTCTTCTGTAAATAAAAGCGAAATATCAGCTAAATTGGATATCGGTGAAATCACGTTGGCGGATATCATAGATGCTTTGATGAGACCGGAAAGAGATCCGCGTGATGAGTTGGCAGCCCCTTTATTGAAATCCGATATATTGAAAATGGAGGACCTTAAGCCGGGAATGGAGCTTCAAGGAGTGGTCCGCAATGTGGTTGACTTTGGAGCGTTCGTTGATATAGGTGTGAAGCAGGCCGGGTTGGTTCATATTTCAAAATTGAGCAATCGTTTTGTAAAGCATCCAATGGATGTTGTATCGGTTGGTGATGTGGTTACTGTTTGGGTGGATCAAGTAGATATACCTAAAGAACGTATCGCTCTTACAATGGTAAATAAATCTGTATAAGAAGAGAATGAAAAGCATTGCCTCTATTCGGAGAGGGCAATGCTTTTATTATAAAAAAACCAACATTGATTCAAAAGCTGTACTTGTCTGCTGTTTTTTTCAAAAAAGGCTTTTTGAATTTGATTTTGCAACCAGGCAGGCACGGTTAGACCTCCTTTGATAAATGTTGTACTATGAATAAGGT
>JAZUQD010000062.1:0-2146 GCA_045605505.1 Pradoshia sp. | reverse complement strand
ACTTCCACTTCTTCATCCTTTGTCTCCTCCTAAAATATCTGTTGGTTTTTAATTGAAAACGATTATCATTTTCATTCGATATTCTCATTCTAAATGAGAATCACAAAATATGTCAACACTTTTGAAGTGTTTGATAATTTTTTTAGTTTAGATGTCAATCAAACTAAGCATCTTAAATAGCTAGGGGGTGACTCAACATAACAAAGGACCTCAAAATAATCAATTATTTTGAGGTCCTGTGGAAAATTTGGTAAATCTTAACTTAATCAAGATCTTACCGATTTATTTTAAATATGGAACAGTTGGAACATTTCCTCAGAAATTAATGTGAATTAAAGTATACACATATACGACAACCATCTTGCTCTTGTACAGGAATATGCATATCATACACATCACGCAAGGATTCTGAATTAATAATCTCATGCGCTGGACCATCCTTTATCAGACGCCCATCCTTTAACGCTACGATGCGATCAGAGTATACAGAAGCAAAGTTGATATCATGCAAGACAATTACAACCGTTTTCCCTAACTCATCTACCAGCTTGCGCAGTATTTTCATAATTTGTACAGAGTGTTTCATATCCAGATTGTTTAATGGCTCGTCTAGTAAAATATAATCCGTATCTTGTGCAATAACCATTGAAATAAAGGCACGTTGTTTTTGACCGCCTGATAACTCATCCAACAGCTTATCCTGCATATCTGTTAAATTCAAATACTCCAGTGCTTGGTCTACAATTCGTTCATCCTCCGCATTCAGCCTCCCTTTTGAATATGGATAGCGTCCAAAAGAAACAAGCTCGCGTACGGTTAAACGAATATTCAAGTGATTGGCCTGCCTTAAGATAGCCACCCGCTTTGCAAAAGCATCTGATTTCATTTTCTTAACATCAGTTTGATCTAAAAATACTTCACCTGTATCAGCATCTAAGAGACGGCTCACCATTGATAATAACGTCGATTTACCTGCGCCATTTGGACCAATAAAAGAAGTGATGGCTCTTGGTTGGATTTGCAATGTTACATTTTCAATAACAGATTTTTTCCCAAAGCTTTTAGAAAGCCCTTTAATATCAATCATCCTGCTTTCCTACTTTCTTTTACTAATAAATAAATAAAGTAAATCCCACCGACAAAGTTAATGACGACACTAATGGTTGTATTCAAATGGAAAACATGCTGGACAAGAAATTGTCCTCCGACAAGTGCAATGATACTGATCAAGCTTGCTCCAATAATTAATATGGAATGCTTATATGTAGCCAAATATTGATAGGCCAAATTCGCTACAATTAACCCTAAGAATGTAACAGGGCCAACCAGTGCGGTAGAAGTAGCGATTAATATGGACGATAGAAACAGTACTCTCAGTACGATTTTGTCATAGCTGACACCAAGGTTAATGGCATTATCTCGACCTAGCGATACAACATCTAAATCACGTAATAATCGATATCCGTAAATAAAGGCGGTGCATAAAATAACAATAGCAATGCCCAGTAATTCTGTCTTCACGTTCATAAAGCTGGCAAACAAGCGAGCCTGCAAACTTTCATATTCCACAGGATCTATTAGAACCTGCATGAACGTTACCAAACTTCCCAGTAATGTTCCAAGTATCATACCTGCTAATAATAGAAGGAAAATTGGATATTTATCTGCCCTGAATAAAAAACGATACAAGATCAATGCGAATACTACCATCGCAATGATTGCTACACTAAAGTTTAAGTAACGGCTTACAACGAAGATTGAAGCCGACCCTGCCGTAAAATAAATGACTGTTTGGACGACTTCATACATCGAGTCAATCCCCATAACAGATGGTGTTAACAACCGATTATGTGTGATGGTTTGGAAGATAACAGTTGCATACGCAATTGCCGTTCCGGTAATAACCATAGCTACTATGCGCTCAATACGCTTTGGAAAGGCGTAACTAAAACCGCCCTGAATATTATAGAAGGCAAATAAAGCCATACATCCAATTGCAATAACAGCCAAAATAACTAGCTTTACACTATTTTTTTGCATATGCTTTCCCCCTAAACAACATAATTAAGAAGATCGCACTGCCAATTACTGCAACTGTAGTATTTACAGGTATCTCATATGGATGGACAATTAATCGGCTTAGTAT
>JAZUQD010000061.1:0-2774 GCA_045605505.1 Pradoshia sp. | reverse complement strand
TTCTTTACCTGCATCGGCGTCGCGTTTACCGCGTCGTCCGTCACACGGTTGATGTTGCCGAAACTGCATCCCGTCTTGTCGATGCTCATCGGCGTTGCCGTTTTGGTCATCGTGGGCATGCTGCCCTATATCGGCTGGATTGTCGGTGTGGCCTGCTCTATTTATGTGTTCGGCTACGTATCGCAGAAATTCACCGAATGGTTTAAAGAATTCAAACCGCAGAAGAAACAGCCTGAACAGATTAAGCAGGAATCGCAGGAGCAGTAAGCGGTTGATGCGGACAATCGCTTTTCGGTAATGAATTGGTCAGATGAAAAGTGTCCGCGTAAAATTATATTTGAAATGCAAAACGGGCTAGGCTATGGTGCCAAGCCCGTTTTTTGGGTTTGTGAGTGCTAACAATTTTTGTTAATCACACTTGACGTTAGACGATGTTTCCAGCATTGATATGACTTCAGTCAAAGAACAGGTCACATCATCCTCGAGTTTTTCAGAAACCGCTCGGTTAAAGACTGCTAAATCCAATTCATCCTCGATGCGTTCGATCAGCCTTTCCCGAAGTCCGACTGATAAAGATATGTCTTTCATTTCTCTGTTCCGCGAAATCTCATGCCGTTTCTTTTTCGTTTAGGATTTCCTTGCGGAATATTTCTTCGGCTTCCGAGTGATTGACTTTCAATCCTTCAGAAATTACATCAATAATCACAGATTGCTCAATTGCTTTTTGGTAAAACAATCCGGCATTATTAATGGTGTTTTCTTATTTTACTGCATGTCTCTCTTTTTCTATTAATTTTTCTATTACACCGCTCATTGTCTTTGCTCCTTCATTAATTTCCTTTATATACGTAGCTGTTTCGGCATTTTCCGAATAATATATCTTTTCGCTTCTTTGCTTTTAATGTCGTGAATCAATTTTCCTATATCAGTGTTCACATCACTATATGCGCCATTTGTTTGTAATAAAATAATAATGCTCAATAATTATCAAATAACAATGTACAAATTCTAGGATATAATGGCACAGGAAACTAAAAGATCGGAGAAAAGACCTGTGCTCATTCATAAGAACATAACAGTAACGTTTGATATAAAGAGCCGTGAAGATTTACCGAAACTGAGGACATTCATGAAAGTTAACAATCTAAAAATCAATAAATCCGAGGTAGCGCGACAACTGAATCTAGACCGGCGCACGGTAGCCAAATATCTTGATGGATATAAACGTCCGACCGGAAGGAACAAACATTCTCGCGTCGAAAAATACAAACCGATCATAGAGGAACTTCTCAATTCAGAAACCCAGATATTTTACTATAGAAAAGTTTTGTGGCAATATCTCAAGGACAATCACGGAATGGATATACCGCTGCCGACGTTCTACCATTATCTGAAGAACACACCGGAGTTCGACGAATATTTTACTTCCGGTAGAATCCCGAAACGAAGTTCTAATCCGGTCGTCAGATTTGAAACACCGCCGGGACAGCAGGCTCAAATAGACTGGAAAGAATCCGTACCGTTTGTTCTAAAGGATACCGGTGAAATCATACGAATCAACGTGTTCTCCATGATTCTCGGGCATTCCAGATTCAGAATTTTTAAGCCATCATTGTTTATGACTCAGGATGTTGTTATGCACCTGATGGTTGAGATGTTTGAGGCTATCGGCGGGGTTCCCAAAGAAATCATAACGGATAACATGAAGACAGTGATGGATAAGCCGAGGACGTTAAAATACGATGGTGAAGTAAACAAGAAGTTTCAGGCTTTTGCCGATGATTTTGGATTTAAAGTAAAACCTTGTGTAGCCAAAACTCCCCAGACCAAAGGAAAAGTTGAATCGACGATGAAGCTTTTGGATGAGATCCGGGCATATAGCGGCAAGCTTAATCTTGTTGAACTGTACGACAAAATCACTGAGATAAATGACCGGGTTAATTATAGTATCAGTCGTGGGACCGGCCGTATTCCAATAAGGGATCTAAAAAAAGAAAAAGATTCCTTATTGCCACTACCACATGAATCAATAAGGAATCAGTACCGCTTAAAGTCACAAAAAGCGAAGGTAGATCGCTCTAGCTGCGTATCCATTCAATCAAATCAGTATTCGGTTCCTACCGCATACATAGGCAAAACTGTTGAATATCAGATACATGACTTTAATGCTTATGTCTACTATAGCACAAAGTTAATCGCTGTGCACATGTTATCTGATCAAAAACTCAATTATCTGCCGGAACATTACGAAGAAATACTGTCCTCCGCCTTTCCGGCAAAGAACGCGGAGGAAATCTCAGATATGGCCAGGATAAACTTAAATGCGATCGGAGGCATTTATGGAGACTAACAGCACATACACCAAGATTATGGATAATCTGACGTTTCTTAAAAGCAAGGAATCCCTTGCTGTGATTGATGAGACCTTAGATAAAGTTAACCGCGATTCCATGTCTTTTGTTGATGGATTTTTCTTTTACACAGAAAAGCTTGTGGAAAAGAAAAAGCACAACCTTGTCCAGCATTCAATCAAAACGGCAGGTTTCCCGTCCCTTAAGAATCTGGTGGACTTTGACTTTGACTACCAGCCATCAATCAACAAGAGCCAGATATTTGACTTCAATTCACTTAGGTTTATCGAGAAAAAAGAAAATATCGTATTTTATGGGAACAGC
Source organism: Pradoshia sp. (assembly GCA_045605505.1). Classification (GTDB taxonomy): domain Bacteria; phylum Bacillota; class Bacilli; order Bacillales; family Pradoshiaceae; genus Pradoshia. The sequence continues at coordinate 99 of JAZUQD010000061.1, read as the reverse complement.
GGAGTCGGCAAGACACATCTTGCGACAGCCATCGGGATAACAGCTTGCCAGAACAGATACTCTACCTATTTCATAAAATGTTCCAATCTTTTGGAATCT
>JAZUQD010000060.1:0-3391 GCA_045605505.1 Pradoshia sp. | reverse complement strand
TCCTCACCATTGCTTCCTCTTAACAAGATGGAGGATATATACTCATTTGACATCAACTGAAAAGTAAAATAGCCTTTAATCCCTTCCATACTGCTTTCATCAGCAAAAGTGGTATCTCCCGAAGTTCTAAAAAATGCTCGGAAGTCCTCGCTGTAAATCATATAGGAAGACATACTTTCCACATCTCGAATGATGGACAAAAGGCTCTGTTCATCTTTATCTAGCATTTCAATGATATCTTCTTCCAGCTGACTTTTAAGCACTTCCGTTGTTTGGTAATAAATAAGTACTCCAAAGCAAACTGTTGGAAGTGTAATGAACACAAGAAATATGATGATAAACTTCCTTTTTAAGCCCCAATTTCGAATCATTTTCATCTACCCTTTTACGGCACCAGCTGTCATACCTTTCACAATATTCTTTTCAAAGATCATGTAGAAAATGACTATTGGTATCAAAGACATCGTTAATCCAGCCATTTGTGCACCATAGTTGGTTGTAAATTGACCTGCAAAATTTGCTAAACCAAGAGGCAATGTTTGAAGCTCTGGGTCATTGATTAACACCAACGCAAATGAAAATTCATTCCAATTATAGATGAAATTAAGAATCACAGTTGTTGCGATTGCTGGGCGTGACATAGGAAGAATAATGGACCAAAATATCCTGAAAATCCCGCATCCGTCCATGATCGCAGATTCTTCAATATCCTTAGGAAAGCCTTTCATAAAGCTAGTTAGAATAAAAATCGTAATGGGTAAATGAAAAGCGATATAGGGAAAGAGTAAGGTGATGGGTGTATTCAATAGTCCTAAGTTTTTCATTAAAATAAACATGGGTACTAGTGTGGCATGGATTGGAATTAATAATCCAAAAATGAAAAATCCATATAACCACTTACTCATTTTGAAATCAAATCGAGATAAGAAATAAGCTGCTAAGGCCCCGATAAAAACGGTTATGACAGTTGCCGTTACTGTAATAAAAATACTATTTTTAAATAGGACGCCCAAATTGGCAATGTCCCAAGCGGCAGTATAGTTATCTAGTAAAAATTTCTTTGGAAACCCAAATTGGTTTATTGCAAACTCCTTTTCAGATTTAAAGGAGTTGATTGCCATCCAAAGGATTGGATAAACATTAATGATTGCAAATAGTATTAAAGCCAGATAGATGCTTACTTTTTTAAGGATTCTTTTCTTAGGCATTTTGTTTGTCTTCACCACGATCCCCACCTCCTAAATCATTTTCTTTCCCAGTAATTTGTTTACTATCCCGATTAAGATAAGACTAAAGAAGAAAATAAATACTGACACAGCACTGCCATACCCATACTGTAATTTTGTAAATGTTTCATTAAACATATAGAGCGCCATCACATCTGTTGAGTGGGCCGGACCGCCATGTGTCATGACATAGATTAAGTCAAATGTTTTGAGACTACCTGCAATACAAAGGGTGATGGCAACGAGAATGGTTTCCCAAATCATCGGTATCGTTATCTTCCAGGTTGTAGCCCACTCCGAGGCCCCATCCATTTTAGCGGCTTCTAAGACTTCCGAAGGTACATTTTGTAAGGCGGCAAGAAAAATAATTAAATATAGACCAACGAACTGCCAAACGACAACGACTAAGACAGAAACCATTGCCCACTTTGTATCTCCTAACCAATTTTGCGCGAGTGACTCTAGCCCAATGGATCGCAAGAATTCATTGATTAATCCATCACGGGAATTGTAAATCAAACTCCACGTTAAGGAGATCACAACAGTAGATAATACAACTGGTAAAAACCCAATTGTTCTAAATAATTTAGCTCCCTTAAGTTTACGGTTCAATAAAAGGGCAAATAACAAAGCTAGCGGTACCTGACCTAATACAGATACTAATACTACGTATATATTATTTTTGACAGAGTTCCAAAATAGGGAATCCGCAAATAACTTTTTAAAGTTATCTAATCCTACAAAGGTCATTTCATTGAATCCATTCCAATCCATGAAAGAATAATAGAAGGATTGGAGAATCGGATAAATGGCAAAAACAACATATAGTAAAAAAGCAGGTAGTATGCCTAATATAAACGCCCCTTTACTCTTCTTAGTCAATTTCATTTTCTTCTCCCCTAAACATTCACAGGTTACTTAGATGCAAGTAACCTGTGAAAGAATCTATAAACTTTTTATTTACTTTTGTTTGCTTTCTGCATCTCACCCGCTAATTGTTCAGGTGTTTTGTCACCTAAAGTAATAGATTGCAAACCATTGTTAATGATATCAGTCAGTTCTGGAGTCAGCTTGGCATCATATACAGGTACTAATCCACCTTTAGCAAAGCTATTAGCATCCTGGAATATTTGTGGAATACTGTCATCCATCTTAACATCAGCAGGAACGATAATATTCGCTTTGATTAAGCCTTGGTATAATTCATCACCATAGTAGTATTTTAAGAATGTGAAAGCAGCCTCTTGCTCTTCTTTACTTAACTTGCTATTAACTGCAATCCCACCGCCAGCAGCACCTGCAATCTTTGTAGGATCTCCTTTTCCACCTTCAAATGTAGGGAATGGCGCTACACCAATGTTATCCATATTTTCTACACTGTCTAAGATTGGACCAATTGCCCATGAACCAGCAAAGTGCATTGCTGCAGTTCCTTTAATGAATTCGTTACGCGCTTGAACTTCATCAAGAGTATTCATATCCTCATTAAATGCTCTTGATTTTGTTAATTCGTCAATAACAGATAATGCACTGACAAATTGCGGGTCTTTAAAACTGCCATCTCCGTTTAAGGTATTCTTTAAGAAATCACTACCAGTAAAGCGGTCAGCCATTGTAGAAAGGTACACGGATTGTAAAGGCCAGATTGCCTTGTTTCCTAAAGCAATTGGAGTCGTTCCTTTATCATTAAGTGCTTTTACAAGTTTTTTAAATTCCGCATATGTTTTTGGGAACTCATCATAACCTACAGCTTTAAGCAGGTCTTTATGATAGTAAATTAAACCTGTAACACTTATGTTTGATGGGATTGCGTAATAATTATCTTCAAATGCATAATCTTTTAGAATGGAATCGGGAATGACTCCATCCCAGTTCTCAATAATTGGGTTTAATGGAAGGATAGCTCCGCCTTCGGCAAGAGGCTCTGTTCTCGCTCCAGGCCATACACGCATCATATCAGGCAGTTGATTTCCTGCAGCTTGCGTTCTTAATTTTGTTTCATATTGGTCATGTGGTATGGCCTCTACTTTAACCTGAATATCTTCGTGTTCTTTATTGAATTTAGAAATAATGTCTTTGTATAGCGTGTTTTCCGGTCGATCTTCGGTCCAGTCAGTCCAAAGTGTAAGCTCAATTGCCCCGTCCTTTGTGGATTGATCTACTTT
>JAZUQD010000059.1:0-1878 GCA_045605505.1 Pradoshia sp. | reverse complement strand
CGAATTATGCTTTAGAAGGAGGAGAATCGAATAACGATTGTCAAAAAAGATCAGTAAATGTGTTAGAAGAGTTATTAAATACTTATAAGGGGCAAAGGGTTGTAATCGGAACTCACGCATTAGTAATGACTTTGATGATGGAACATTATAATGAAATGTACAACTTAGATTTTTTGCTTCAAACAACCAAACCAGATATATATAAAATGGAATTTAATGGGCGTGAATTAGTGGGAATTAAAAGGATATGGGAATATAGTAAAGTTTGTGAATAAATGTACTTAAACAAACAGGGGCGTTAGTTCAATAAGACAATAAAACAAACGGAACTTCCAAGCTTATGGAAGTTCCGTTTTTCTTTGAATACATAAATCAACAATAAACTTTAACAAAGCCTATTGTTAAAACGGCTCATTTTCGCGCTTTTCAGAACAGGGTAAGGTGTTTACACCTGATAGAGATTCAACTCTTAAATCGCTTGTTTTGAGAGGTTATTTTGAATTTTGGTTTCGCTCATTACTCTAACAAACAAAAAAGTAAACTAGTTTTTTGTGTTTCAATACACGTGAATTGACCAATGATCATCGTGATTTTTATTGAAGATGAGTCCCAAAAAAGACCGTTTTACAGCCAATAACGCCCATCGAGTTTTGGCGAAATTACCTTAACCCTTGATGTCACTAGAAAAATGTATTTCGCACATAAAAAATCATACCAATAACATCATCATTAAGCTTCCGGCCTCGGCCACGACTGTTTCTTTCGGATCTAATTCCACTTCTACAAATTGCATATCGTCTCCGTATATTTTGTAATCAATTTCATGGTTGTTCATTGCCAAACACCTCCAAATTGATAAATCTCTTCAGTTAAAGTGTAATCCAAAACGAATGAGGATGCGAGTTTGGTATGCAATCAATTATTGCTTTTTTTCGTCCTTTTTTGTCCAGGGAACCACCAATTCCATTTACCCAGCAGTTTCATCAACGAAGGAACAAGGACCATACGGACAAGAGTGGCATCTATAAAGATTGCTAAGGCCACGCCAACCCCGATTTGTTTTACCGGTACAATATCTGTAAAAGCAAAGGCACCAGTAACAGCAATCATAATGGCGGCTGCCGAGGTGATAATTTTGCTTGTTGTAGTTAAGCCTTCAAGGGTAGCTTTATCGTTATCTCCAGTTTCGAGATAAATCTCTTGAATACGGGAGATTAAGAAGACCTCGTAATCCATACTTAAACCAAAAACAATTGCAAAGGTTAAAATAGGAATCATTAGCGCAATTGGATTAGGATCAACTCCTAAATTCCCATGCTGGAATATCCATACAATGATTCCAAAGGCAGCTCCAAGGGATAGGACATTCATTAGAATAGCTTTCAATGGAATGAGTACTGACCGGAATGCAACTAATAAAATCAAGTAGGTAGCCCCGATAATCAGTAATAAACCTTTTGGGACTTGCTCCAGAATTTCATCAAAAATTTCCTGTGTAAATTTTGCCTGACCGCCAATCGTGTGAGTCAATTCTGGGTGAATGTCTTGATTCTCGGCCTCTCGAACCCAATCTTTTGCCTTCGCGGTTTTGTATGCTGCATCGAGCTTAACCGTTATATGGGTGGTATCTTCGTTCACTAGCTTTTCGAGGACTGGAGCTATTTTTTCTCTAGCCGCATCAGATTGTAAGGTTTGATATAACTCTTCAGCGGAGTTTGTGTTTGTATACGTAAAAATGGAGTCAACCTGATCGACAAGCTCATCTTCCTTAAGCTCATTTATAAATGCTTCTATGCTCTCAAGCGATTCCTTTGATAATATGTCCTCTTGATTCTTTGTTTCCAAAACAATCGGTACGTTTGACTGATTGCTTGGAAG
>JAZUQD010000058.1:0-4406 GCA_045605505.1 Pradoshia sp. | reverse complement strand
GCATGTTCCTTAAATTTCGTTACTTCTTGTTTCAGGCTACCATTTTTAAGATCCGGTAAATCATCCTTATCGGATAAGATCCGGTAATTGCTGAATCCATAACTGACAACACCGTGAATATCTCCAGTAAAAGAATCGCCAGTCTTGGTAACAAAGCTTGAATCGCCGGTATCAACGATGATACGCTCTGGGTTATAGTCGGTTGCTGAAATTCTTAAACCTTTTGCCAATGTGTTGAGCAGGGTATATTTTGACACTACATATAGTTCACCGTAATCTTGTGGGGCAATGACCTTCGGCTGTTTAATATTTACAAGCATTCCCTCTAGGCTTTCGTAATAATCAACCCCGTCCTGCCAAGGATCAAACTGACTGAACTGGTCGTTATCGATGATTCGTGTGGGCTGTCCTTTAAGCGGGCTAATCTCAATCGGTTTTGGTAGCGACTGTGATGTATCTACAATCGTTATATTAGAAGCATTGATTTCCGTTACCGGTAAATCAGTAGTTAATTTTTCGGCATATCCTTCAAGCACCCATTCTTTAACCTGGCCGCTTGCTTTAATTGTATCCCCAACTTGTACGGCATGGTTTTTTTTATAGACAAGTATGCCTTCTGAGGTTGCAAGGTTTTTATCAGGCGTTAAGGATTGCATGTAGAAGTTGTTGGCGTCGGCAATATAAGTTACGATACCTTCAACATCTGCCACATATTGATCTTGATAAGGAGAGTTATGCCCAGCACCTTGGATGTCATGTATCTTTAAACCGCTAGTGGCAATGGAATAGACTAGTGTTGCAATATCACTGTCTTTGTAGCCATCTGCTATGCTGATTGCTTTAATTGTTGTATTCTCTGTTATGATGATTGGAGTCGTGTACACTTGGCTGTTTATGGTTGGCTCCATTCCGTTTGTTGTATAGTAGATGATCGCGTTCTCCGTTTTTGTTGTTAAGGTAATAGCTGTACCCGATGAAACTGGTCCAGAAGAGATTGAACTCGTGACAGGAGCGGCTTTAGGAGTTGTATCAGGTTCTTCTGCAAAAACGATAGAGGTGGGTGATTTTAATCCTGGCACGGTATAGTAAGTCTCAAGGTTTCCAGTAACTTGAATTTTACTGCCGATGATTGACGGGTTTGACTGCAACCCAAATTGTGCTCGGAAGCTTCCCGAGAGTTGTATGGGAAGCAGCTTTTCTTTATCGGTCTCATTCGGTGAATCGGCGAGGGCGATATTAAAATCATTGCTGAAGGGGGAGTCAAAATCATAGCTGTTATTTCCTGTGGTGTGGGCAACGATATAGCCTTCAACGGTGGTGTTCCCTGTATTGCTGGCAATTGCCTCTTCTACGGTAATAGGTCCATCTGCCTTAGGTGTTTCCTCTGGAATGAAAATTGAGAGGAGCAGGAAAACGAGAAAGGTTGGGACAAAGAAGCGATTAATAATAGGCTTAGACATTCGACACTCTCCTTTATATTTCTGCTATTTGTCCCATATATTACAAAACGAAGAGCAATCAGTACAGGGTGGTTAGATTCATCTTTCTGTTGAAGTTTCTAATCGTCATAAGCAAAAAGTCATGATTGTACTATTATTATAAAGAATCTTTAGATTCAGAGTGATTAATTTTTATTATCTCTGTTACAAGCCATGTAATAAACGTGAGATAGTCAGGGGGGTTAGTTTCGTGTTATATAGCTATGTTGAAAGATAAAACTTTAGGAAATCCGACTAAAATTCAGTTGATGGGTATTGTATGGCTTTAAATTTTAACTGTGGAGAATGAGAAACGAGCGTAGAGAAGGGGAGGTAGTATTGATAATAATACGTAATCCATTATGAGAGCTTGTTAAAGATTAATTATCTATTGGATATAGTCACATAAAAAAACCCCTCTCAATAATCAAGACGGGGTACTTTCAAGTCTGCGTATCGTTTGGCAACTAAGTGCTTTAATTGCTCTAAATCTTCCAATGTTGCTTTATTTCCGATAAAGTCTTTTATTACTGGCGGAATCGTTATAGTTTTTGGTTTTTCTACTGGTTCTTTAATGTCCATTTGCATCTATCCTTCTGAAAAACTAGTATAAATTCATTATATAATTACATTATTACGGACAGATTAATACTATTTTACATTTTAATATTATTATGAAGTCAAGTTTGTATTTTTAGCATGCAAAAAGGATCCGGCGATGTTGCGCGGATCCTTTTTGGATGGGGCATGTAGGACTCGAACCTACGACCTGATGATTAAGAGTCAACTGCTCTACCAACTAAGCTAATACCCCGTAAATATTGATTACATTATTTATTTTACTCTTTTCATTCTACTATTCAACTAATATGCTTACAGGAACTGAAAAGAAAGGAGAGGAAGTTAAAAAGACAAAATTAACTAACTGGTGTCCAATCTGGATCATGATTTTAGTTTGCTTCCCACAATTTTTGGAGGGAAAAATAAAAAACGTTTTCTCCTTGAATAATGCATATGTGAAGGAACGAGTTGTCGAGCTCCATCTGGTAAAAATGCTGTCATGGTATTAGTTGAAATATCGGCATGAACCATGCTTACTTTCCATTGATCATGATGAATATCACCTCTGATAATGAAATCTCCCCAAAAGCTGTACATACTATATCGTTCCAGTAGCCAAAAATCTAAAGAATCTGGTTCAGGTTCATATAAAATCCTTTGACGTTCATAATGAACATCAAACTGGTAAGCTTTATTGTGAGCAGTTCTTTCGCTTGAAAAATAAAATTGATCGCCCTCTTGCTGAAAAGACATATGAGCCTTTTTATAAGGTAAACCTAACCCCATTTGCGCACCTAAGACGGCTAACAGCTTGTCTGCTTCTAAACTAAAAAAATAGATGCCTGGGACATTCTTATATTTAACATAGGTGCGAACATTCAATTCTAGATATGTGTGAAGATAAGGAAAATGCGGAAGTCCTCGTGCTCTCATTTTGGTGACTTTAAAAGGAATGATGGAAATCCAGGATTTTCCCTCGAATAAATCTAGTTCTAATTCTTGCGGGACATATGGACGCAGAAGAGCGGGGGAGATTTGATAATGTAAAAATAGCATATCATTCCATACTTGCGTTAGTAACCAAGGCATATTAGGCATAGGGAAAGGGCGGTGTTTGGTTTCATTCAGTTCAAAATACATCATTTTCCCCTCTTTTCTAAGTATAGTAAATATTTGCCCATATACAGGGGCAAATAAACATAGCGATAAGATTTGAGTACTTTGAGCGTAATTAGTTACGCAACTGGTTTTGCTCATTTAGTGAGTCAATCAATTTACCCTTGATCTATTTATTTAGGAGGAGGGTTGCCCCTTCCTCGTCATCATGTTCCTAAAACATACATAGATAGATGAATCAGGTGTAAGGTGAGTATAAACGGTAAATTCAGTAAAAGTGGAAGTCTGTGTTTTCCTAAGAGGAGAAATCATGCATCTCAATATCGGAGATTATATCGAAACCGCATGATTTGATAAAACAAATGTGCATCTTGGCCCATTTTGGTATGGGGATTTATTTGGGCCCCTAGACAATTTAATAACATTTCGTCACACTGTTTCGTAGGTCCAAACCTTTCGTAGCAATCATCATGTCTTTTGCAGCATGAATCCACCTGGTTGGTAGGCCCCCATGGACCGGAACAGCCTGGTCCACACCAATTGTATCCAGGGTAACATAATCCTTTCCTTTTCCGCCTATTTCTTCTTCTCATAATGCCACCTCGCATACAGAATTTTTTATTATTATATGAAAGATTGGACAAAGAGTAAGGGCAAAATAAACAGGGAGAAATGGCGATCTTTAATAAAGTTCTAACTGCTATGGATAATAAAATCGAACCTTGCCTGATGCGCTGACTTAAAAAATAAGTTTAAAAGGAAGAGAAAAGCCCAGAGTATGTATCTCTGGACTTTTGTAATCATTTTAAATGTAAGTATATATTAATTTGTTTATCTATTGATATTCCAAAATATCAACCTATTATTTATTTAATTCTCGAATGATATAGAGCCCTGAAATCCAACCTTGTTTACCGCCGGCTAGGTTTACTTTATACCATCCATTGCTGGTAACAGGATTGTTTTTGGCATCCAAAGCTAACTCGATATATTGATAATTGGAAAGGGTAGCGACTATATCACTGCCTGTATTGGCAGCTGAACGTACGTGTAGGGAGGTAGCATCCACGCGTGCTAGATTTTTAACAGACATATGTTGATAATAGTTGTTTAAGCTTATACTGGATGTATCATAAACTTTCCCTTTGTATTTTACCTTTAATGTTTCATTATTATGTTTTTCTAAAAGATTGAAGGTTTCACCAGCCTGAATATTTACAGAAGATCCGGAGCTTGTTTTTGTTACATATT
>JAZUQD010000057.1:0-9262 GCA_045605505.1 Pradoshia sp. | reverse complement strand
CATACCGAATTCATCTTCAAGTTCCATTACTAATTCAACAACATCAAGTGAATCAGCACCAAGATCATCTTTAAAAGAAGCTTCAAGTGTAACTTCGGATTCATCTACACCAAGGCGATCTACGATTATTTTAGTTACTTTATCTAGTACGTCTGACACAACTTCACCTCCCTTCAAGCATTATACCCTAATCCATTGTACAAGGGTTGGTGGATATATTCAATCACTTATACTACATGACCATTCCACCATCGACCTGAATCGTTTGACCTGTAATATAACTGGAATCTTCGGAAGCCAGGAAAACGACTGTTTTAGCCACATCTTCAGGACTTCCAAAGCGGCCCAGCGGAATTTGTTTCCGCATTTGTTCGCCAACTTCCTCATTTAAATCATTAGTCATATCTGTTTCAATAAAACCGGGGGCAATTGCATTTACCGTAATTCCACGCGCGGCTAATTCCTTGGCGGATGTCTTGGTTAGACCGATGACACCTGCTTTTGCAGCTGTATAATTAGCCTGACCAGCATTGCCGCTCACACCTACCACAGAAGAAATATTGATAACTCGACCTTGCCTTTGTTTCATCATCGGTCTGGAAACTGCTTTCGTACAAAGGAAAACACCTTTTAAATTCGTATTAATAACAGAATCCCAGTCATCTTCTTTCATGCGAATTAACAGATTATCACGTGTGATTCCAGCGTTATTTACTAAAATATCAATTTTACCAAATTGTTCAGCAACACTTTTTACCATAGCAGTAACCGAATCAGCATCCGTCACATCTCCCTGAATAGCAACCGCCTCACTGCCAATTTCTTTTATTTCACTGACCACCTGTCCAGCTTTTTCGCTGTTCCCGGCGTAATTCACAGCCACGGAGGCTCCTTCTTTCGCCAGAGCAATGGCAATGGCACGGCCTATTCCTCTGGAAGCACCCGTAACCAGTGCAACTTTCCCATCCAATTTACCCATTTGCTTTAACCTCCGCTTCAAGTGAAGTGACCACATTTTTACATGTTTCAATATCTTTGATTGAGTGTATTTTTACGCTTCGGTTGATTTTCTTGACTAAACCTGAGAGAACAGTCCCTGGACCAAACTCGATAAAAGTCGTCACACCTTCATTGATCATATACTCAACTGATTGCTGCCATTTTACTGGAGAGTACAGCTGTTTAACTAGGCTTTCTTTTATTTCACTGCCAGTTCCTGCTTCAGTGCCTGTATAGTTCGAGATAATCGGATATTCAGGAATCCTAATATCGATACCATTTAGATTTTCCGCAAGCTTACTTGCTGCAGGTTTCATCAATGAGGAGTGAAAAGGACCGCTCACTTCCAGAGGAAGCACTCTCTTTGCTCCTTTTTCCTTCGCAAGCTCTCCTGCCAATCTTACTCCCTCAGTTGTTCCGGAGATAATGATTTGACCAGGAGAATTTAAATTCGCTAATTGTACAGGTTCACCTTGATTAGTGATCGTCCTTGTTACTTCTTCTAACTTTGACTCATCCATACCAAGAACAGCGCTCATCGTTCCCATCCCGGATGGAACAGCCTGCTCCATATACAAGCCTCGATTGCGCACTAATTTAACTGCATCCTCAAATTGAAAAGATCCAGCAGCTGTATAAGCTGTATATTCGCCAAGACTGTGACCGGCCATATAATCTGGTTTTACATCAGACATTTCACGAAATACGCTAAGAAGTGCCAAACTGGTAATCAAAAGACTTGGTTGTGCATTATATGTACGTGTTAAATTCTCCTGTGGACCTTCGAAAATCAGCTTACTAAATTCCTCACCCAAACATTCATCCGCTCTCATAAAGAGGTTTTTTGCATTCGGAAAATTATCGTAAACATCTTTTCCCATCCCAACTGTTTGTGACCCCTGACCCGGAAAAATAAAAGCTAATTTAGTCATCATATCCCCCTTATGTTCGTTCCCCTTACTATTCTTTTATTGCCTCATGAATCGTTTCCGCAACATGATGTTCAACCATAATTTTCGCCTGACGTATAGCATTATAGAATGCATTGGCGTCTGAGGAACCATGTGCTTTAATGACTGGAGCCTTTAATCCAAATAGACCTGCACCACCATATTCAGAGTAATCCAGCTTATTTTTCAGCTCTTTAAGACCCGGCTTTAAAACAGCCGCTGCAAGCTTGCTCTTTAAATCAACCATCATGGCGTCTTTTAACATTTTGAATAATGCGGAAGCCGTGCCTTCAGTTGTTTTGAGGACCATGTTTCCGGTAAACCCATCTGTTACGACAACATCTGCTACCCCATTTAACAAGTCCCGGGCTTCTACATTACCGATAAAATTAAAGTCAGCATCCTTCAATAAAGCAAATGCCTGCTTGGTAAGCTCATTCCCTTTTTTATCCTCCGTACCAATATTCAACAACCCTACACGAGGCTTTTCAATATTACGAACCTTTTCAGCATATACAGACCCCATTAATCCATACTGATATAAATGTTCTGGCTTCGCATCAGCATTTGCCCCTACATCTAAGAGTACAAATCCATTGCCATCGATTGTCGGCAATGTCGGGCTGAGCGCAGGACGATCAATCCCATCAATTCTTCCAACCACAAAGAGACCTGCGGCCATTAGCGCGCCCGTATTTCCAGCTGAGATACATGCATCAGCCTGTCCATCCTTAACATACTGAGCAGCAAGCACCATTGATGCATTTTTCTTTCTTCTAACTGCTCTCACCGGTTCATCTTCTCCAGTTATCACTTCATCTGTATGAATAATCGTGATCCGTTCTGCGGAAGTTAAATGATTTTTAATTTCAGCCTCATTACCAATAAGCAGGATTTCTAAATCTGGAAAAGCTTTAATCGCCTTTTCTGCGCCTTTTACAGATTCCTTTGGTCCGTGATCTCCGCCCATAGCGTCTAATGCAATTTTCATTCTTTTTCATCCTTTTTTTCTGTAGTCGTCCGGTACATGGAAAATTCCCCTTTAAAGACCAGCTCTTTACCTACATAGCTGTGTACCGTAATCAGGGATCTTCCTTTATCCCTATCCACTTCTATAACCTTAGCTTTCGCAATCACGCGATCACCTTCATATACAGATTTTGTGAAGTGAATGGCAGCTTTTGCTGTTAATGCCAATTCCTCATTCGTTACTGCCACAGCCAGTGAATTAGCCTGGGCAAATAAATAATGACCTCTGGCAATTTTATTTCGTTTAAAAACATGTTCAGATTTTATATCTAATAAAGAAATAGCACTGTTGTCCAAGTCAAGATCAATAATATCTCCAATAATTTCATCTACAGGCAGAGATTTAATCTCATCAGTCATTCTCTTCTCAGCAACAGACTTTATTCTTTCTCTCAATTCCGGTATGGATAATTCCAAACGATCCAAGCGAATCGTTTGTATGCTAACCTTTAATTGTTCAGCCAATTCCTCATCGGTAATAAAAGGATTTTTCTCGATCATATCCTTTAATATAGCTTGTCTATCCTTCTTGTTTCGTTTCAAAAGCCTTCACCTTCCGAAGTGTTATGACTAGGTACTAATAGTAGTATATAATTTCGAAAAACAGATTGCAAGATTTTTTCGGACTCCAACAAGCAATCTGTCTATCAATCTAATTTCTCACCTTCGAGAACTCCTGAGTTCGATAAGTAATCCCTAAGGTACTTATACTTTTCATCCGTCCAGAATTCAGAACCCGAAATTAATTCTTCAGCATCTTTTCTGGCTGTTTCAAGTGCTCGATAATCATGAACCATATCCGCTATCTTAAACTCAGGCACTCCGCTTTGTTTTCTGCCAAAGAAATCTCCAGGACCTCTTAGTTCCAGATCTTTCTCACTTAATGCGAAACCATCTGTTGTATCGCACATCGCAGTTAATCGTTCGATTCCTACTTCTGTCTTCGGGTCTGCTATTAAAATACAATAAGACTGGTCAGCTCCCCGTCCTACACGACCTCTTAATTGATGGAGCTGCGATAATCCAAATCGTTCAGCATCATAGATGACCATAACGGTGGCGTTAGGTACATTTACACCTACTTCGACAACGGTCGTTGACACAAGTACCTGAATGCTATTATTCCCAAAACCACGCATGATTTCATCTTTTTCATCTGCTGGCAGCTTCCCATGCATTAGCCCAACAGAAAACTTTGGACTGAAATACTGAGACATGGCTGTATGAACATCTAATACATTCTGTAAATCGAGCTTTTCAGACTCCTCAATAAGAGGACAAATCACATAAGCCTGCCGCCCTTGTTCTAATTCTTTACTCATAAAATCAAGGATTCTGTCCAACATATTATGCTTGGCCCAATATGTTTCTATTTTCTTTCTTCCGGACGGCATTTGATCTATGATCGATACATCCATTTCACCAAAGACCGTTATCGCTAGCGTCCTTGGTATAGGTGTAGCTGTCATGAATAGTACATCTGGGCTTTCCCCTTTTTCTCGTAAGATACGACGCTGCTCCACACCAAAACGATGCTGTTCATCGGTAATCACAAGGCCTAACTTTTTAAAATTAACATCTTTTTGGATCAAGGCATGCGTACCTATTAAGATATCAATTTCCCCTTGCTCAAGCAGCTCCATCATTTCACGACGACGTTTCCCTTTCACACTTGATGTTAGAAGAGCTACATTCACCCCAAAAGGCTGCAGTAATTCAAAGAGGGAATTCGCATGTTGCTCTGCCAAAATTTCCGTAGGCACCATTAAAGCTCCCTGGTATCCGGAAGTTACAACAGCATACAGCAGGATAGCGGCCACCACCGTTTTTCCGGAACCAACATCTCCCTGAAGCAATCTGTTCATGCGGTATGGAGATCGTAGATCTTGTGCAATTTCATTAACGACCTTTTTTTGCGCATCTGTCAGTTCGAATGGTAAGGAAGATATGAATTTTTTTAATTTTTGATTATCATAGGCATACACCTGGCCATTTGAATTTTCCCGTTTCACTTTCCTTAGGGCTTGCATTTTAATTTGGAACAAGAGGAATTCCTCATAAACAAATCTTCTGTGAGCTTGCTTTACTTCAGCTGCATTTTGTGGAAAATGCAAGTAACGTAAAGCCAGACCTCTCTCTGGTAATTTATATTGCTCAAGATAATGTTCGGGTAATATTTCTACGATACTGTCATGGTAAGCAAGATAAGCTGATTTAATCCATTTACGCAATGATTTGACAGAGATATCACCCCTGGTATGATAAACTGGCTCGAATTCCTGCTCCCTTGCCTGATCATTAAGTTTATATTCAGATGCCGTCAGAGTTAAACGGTTTTTATCCCATTTCCCCGTAACCGTTATGGTTTCATTTAGCTTCAATTTATTTTTTATATATGGCTGATTAAAGAAAGTGACTGTGATGATATGGCGGCCTGTTAAAAGCTTTACATTCAAGCGGGATTTCTTTCTTCCAAAATAAGTTAAATTAGGAGCTGATTGAATAACCCCTTCGACAGTTATCCGTTCATCATGGGCTGCTTCCACGATATCTTTAATCCGATAATCTTCATAGCGAAACGGAAAATACTCAAGCAAGTCCGCAACTGAATAGATGCCAAGATTATTCAACTGCATAGCGGACTCAGGTCCTATCCCTTTCACCGTATCTATGGATAAATCATTTAGGCTACCCATTGTTCGCTGAAACTCCAAATATTTTCACTTCTATACAGCCCATTGGTGTAGTACAAATTTTTCTCATAGCAGCATCAACCTCATTTGTAGTTACAACCTTGCTTACTGTATTATGCTGGATTTCTCCAGACAAAACTTTGTCTTTTTTAATACATTCCTTCAACAACACAACATCATCGCCATTTAACCCTGAATAAGCACAGACACCATCCATTCCTCTTTCAATCGCTTTTTTCATAACCGTCTGATTCTGTTGCAATCGCCGCATCTTCCTAGCTTTTGAACTACCCATGAACTTCATTTCGTCGTGAATTATCACATTATTAGATATCTTCTCACCTTTTCTTTCAGCATGTTCAACCAATTCGGCAACATTGCAAAACATATAGCAACCTCCTTATAAAGGATAATCTGCACTTTAATCCGATACTTTTGTTACTTGTGTTACATGGTCTAATAATGAAATTTCCTCTAAAATATTCTGACCAATATTTTGATCGACCTCTATAGTCATCAACGCCATTTTCCCTACATCTTTTCGTGATACTTCCATATGCCCTATATTGATTTCATGCTTGGCAAGTATATTGGAAACACTTGCTATCGCACCGAATCGATCATCATGGACAACTAAAATAGCTGGATGATGACCTGACAAGCGCAGTTCAAATCCATTCAATTCCAGGATTTCTATTTTCCCGCCGCCAATTGAAATGCCAACCAATTCCATTTCACCTTCATCATCACCCATTTGGATTCTGGTGGTATTTGGATGATCCGTTATCGCATCTTCTTCTATAAATGTAATTTCTATGTTATTCTCTTTGGCAATCTCAAGAGATTGAATAAGACGTGGATCTGCCGTATCATAATCAAGCAATCCAGCCACAATGGCCACATCTGTACCATGCCCTTTGTACGTCTTAGCAAATGATCCATAAAATGAAATGATTGCCCATTTAGGCTGTCTGTTAAAAAGACTTCTTGCTACTCTTCCTATTCTGGCAGCTCCGGCTGTATGAGAACTGGAAGGACCAACCATAATTGGACCGATTATATCAAATACACTTTTATATTTCATTACCTACCCTCTCCAGTACAAATTGATAAAAAATCTTTACATACTGAAATAGAAGGGGTTTCCCCCTTCTATTAATGTAATGATTGATATTTGTTTTTATTCAGCTGCGAATATATAGGAATACAACGGCTGTTTACCGTTATGCACTTCTACTTCTAGATCTGGATAGGCATCTGCGCAATATTGAACAAGGTGATCTACTTCCTCTTGAGAACTTTCTTCACCATACAAAATGGTTAAGATTTCTGCATCGTCAAGAATGTTTTCCAGCACTTGTTTAGCTGCTTCTACTCTATCCTTGTTTTTCACTTTAATTTTACCATCAATCAGACCCATATAATCGTTTTTCTCGATTTCAAGACCCTCAATGCTTGTATCACGTACCGCAAACGTAACTTGTCCCGTAATAACATTCGCTAAGGCATCCTTCATCATATCCTCATTTTCACTCGCTGGAGCAGCAGGATTAAAGGATAACAAAGCAGTCAATCCTTGAGGAATCGTTTTACTAGGGATTACCGTAACAGGATTTTCAATGACATCGGAAGCCTGTTCTGCTGCCATAATAATATTTTTATTATTTGGCAGGATGTAAACATGATCCGCATTAATGGATTCAATTGCTTTTACGATATCCTCTGTGGATGGGTTCATCGTTTGTCCACCCTCAATGACCACATCAGCACCAATACTTCTGAACAACTCTGCAATTCCTTCACCCATGGCAATTGCTACTACACCAAAATCTTTCTTTTCATTTTTGGCAGGTGCAGCTGATTCACGCAGCTCATTCGCCGTTTCATTTAAAATGGTTGAATGCTGCTCACGCATATTCTCAATTTTAATTTTAATTAAGCTGCCGTATTTTTGTGCGTAATTCAAACAGTCCCCTGGGTTTTCTGCATGGACATGGACTTTTACGATATCATCATCAGCAATCACAAGCAGGGAATCACCGTATTCACTTAAATCATTTCTAAACTGCTCTTCATTAAACGGATTTACAGCTATTTTTTCAGATTCAAAACGGACCATAAATTCAGTGCAATAGCCGAATTCAATATCTTCTGTTTTCATATGTCCCTGAACATTAATATGATGTTCAGCTTTCACAAGTTCGTCCATTTTAGGTGTGTTCTCAGGTGTTTCAGCAAGCTTTTCACCTTTCAACTCAGCCAAAAATCCTTCATAAACGAAGACTAATCCTTGACCGCCGCTATCGACTACCCCTACTTCTTTAAGTACTGGCAGTAAATCAGGAGTACGTTTTAACGAAGCTTTTGCTTCTTTTACAACAGCCTCCATTACTGCGATCACATCATTTGTTTCCGTTTCAGCTGCCGCCAAACCTGCCTTAGAAGCTTCCCTTGCAACAGTCAGGATTGTACCTTCAACAGGTTTCATAACTGCTTTATAAGCTGTTTCCACACCAGCTTCAAATGCCAAGGCAAATTCCTTGCTGTTGATGGACGCTTTTGGTTCGATATTTTTCGCAAAACCCCTGAACAACTGGGATAAAATAACGCCTGAGTTCCCACGCGCACCCATCAGTAATCCTTTTGCTAAAGATGAACCAACCTTTCCGATATGATCCTGTACATTATTTTTTACTTCTTTAGCTCCTGATGTCATGGATAGATTCATATTTGTTCCTGTATCACCATCCGGTACAGGAAATACATTTAACGAATCAACTAATTTAGCATTGGCAGACAGCCTGTTCGCGCCCTGTATGACCATTTCGGCGAATCTTTTGCCGTCAATAGATGTTATAGCCACTCAAATTTCCTCCTTAAATTACGGATTCGTAACACGAACCCCTTGAACAAAAATATTAACGGATTCTACCGATAGTCCAACAGTTTGGTTTAATGTATATTTAACTTTAGATTGAACATTATGAGCAATTTCGGAAATTTTAGTTCCGTAACTTACAATGATGTACATATCAATATGTAACTCATCTTCAACCTGTCTGACTACTACTCCTTTGGAGAAGTTCTCTTTTCGCAAGATTTCACTAATTCCGTCTTTAATTTGATTTTTGGATGCCATACCGACAATCCCGTAACAATCTACGGCTGCACCACCTGCAATGATTGCTAGTACATCATTTGAAATATCTATTTGTCCGTATTTCGTACTCATTTCAATGGACATATTTGTTCCCCCTTTATGGTAACCATAGCTATAACCATTTTACTATAATCACTTTTGAATGGAAAGCCTTTATCCTATACCAATTAACCAAAGTTAAAATCGTATGTCAAGGTTTTTTTCTTGAAAGACCGCTTCAATTGTATTGCATTATAGCGATAGGTATGTTAAATTATTAAAGTATCTTTTGAAGAGACCGACTAAAAAAGAATGATTAATATAGGCAGTAAGGAGGGAATTGGGCTATGTCACGCAAATGTGTTATTACCGGCAGAAAAACAACTTCCGGAAACCATCGTTCTCATGCCATGAACGCTAACAAACGTACATGGAAAGCTAACGTTCAAAAA
>JAZUQD010000056.1:0-2176 GCA_045605505.1 Pradoshia sp. | reverse complement strand
ATTTATAGGGGTTAAGGACACAGTTTGAATGAAGAACAGCAGTTGATTGATTTATGTATAGAAGTAAAATAATCCCTGATATCCATCTTACCCAACATAAAGGCTTGTAAACCTAAGGAATAGTTCTTGCAAAAAGACTTTCCCTTCCTTATAATATAAATTTGTAGGCTAACATTTGCCCTCGTAGTTTAATGGATAGAACATAAGATTCCGGTTCTTACGATGGGGGTTCGATTCCCTCCGAGGGCGTATATAATTACTAGATAAGAAGTCCCTATGCTCGAGAAGAAGTCAGCATAGGGACTTTTTTTATTGTTTAACTCAAATCTGCTGTTGTTTCTTCAATAATTTGCAAAAACCCCTCTTTTTTCTTGCTCTGAGACTTTCTGTTTACTACTATTAATATAAGTGGATTGTAGAGTTTTTTGAAGGTGGGATACGACAAATAAAAGCAGAGCAGGATCAGTCTATTGCAAAGCAGCTGCTACAATCTTTTGGGATATTTATCTCAAGAAGGACAATCGCAATATATCTCAATCAGCTTCCTATTCCGTCCTCCTCAAAACGAAAACGTTATGAGCTTTAGTGAATAAATTAATTTAATAGGTAGATACTAGAAGGAGCAGGGGGAAGAAAAGTGAGTGTACCAATCATTCATTTCTATACAAAAAAGAATTGCCCGTTATGTGAAGAGGCAAAGGATCTTTTAAAGCTCCTGCAGAGAGAAATAACGTTTACTCTTCTGGAAGTCGATATCTATTCCAATGATAAGTTATTGGAACAATATGGGCTTATGATCCCTGTAGTCGAGATAAATGGTCAAGTTATTCAATACGGTCATGTAAATCTAGATGAGATTCGTTGCTATTTAACGTGATGTTCACATTTACATTCTTGCAACTATTCGAAACTCCTGATAGAATGGAATTACATCAGGAGCTATTTTTTTACATAATCAGGGACACCAAATGTCTCGCTAGGACATAAAATGACCAATGTATATTAAAGGAGTTTGAAGGGTATGGATGGAATGCTCCATTTACAGAAGAAATTAATTCCGGATATATTTGAGGTCATGCAAAAAAGATACAACATCCTAAGGACTATTCGCACCTTACAACCGGTTGGCAGACGCAGTTTATCGCTGACGCTAAACATCACAGAGCGTACTTTGCGCAGCGAGGTAGAATTTTTGAAAGATCAAAAACTTATCCTTATTGCAAGCTCAGGAATGACGGTTACAAAAGAAGGTGAAGAGATTCTGGATCATCTTGGTGGTGTAATAAGGCAATTATCGGGTATAGATGATATGGAGCGCCTTTTACAGGAAAAGCTTAATTTGGAGAAAATCATCATTGTTAACGGTGATAGCGATCATTCCCCGTGGGTTATAGATGAACTTGGACGCGCAGGTGCATCGCGTATGAAAAGTCTTCTAACGGGTAAAAATATCATTGCTGTGACAGGTGGAACAACAATGGCTGCAATAGGCAGAATGTTGCCGAGTGTATCCGAACTTCCTAATGTGGATGATATTTTGTTTGTACCAGCGAGAGGTGGTCTTGGTAAAGGTGTGCAGTATCAAGCCAACACAGTATGTGAACAAATGGCTGAAAAGATGCATTCACGATATCGTGTCCTGTATGTACCGGACAATCTTAGCGAAACAGCGTACAATACGCTAACCAGTGAACCTGCTATATATGAAGTATTGGAATTATTGAAATCAGCCAATATTGTTCTTCATGGTATAGGAGAGGCCAAAACAATGGCCGAAAGAAGGAAATCATCCGATGATAGTCTCCAGCAATTAACAAATAAAAAAGCAATTGGAGAAGCATTTGGATATTATTACGATGAAAATGGCAACATAATACAGAAAGTCCATACAATCGGCCTTCAATTAGATGACCTGGTTAATGCGGAACATGTAATCGCGGTTGCCGGAGGAGCCTCAAAAGCAAAGGCGATAAAAGCCTATATTAAAATGGCACCTAAAAAACCGATTTTAATTACGGATGAAGGTGCAGCAATTCAGTTACTTAAGGGATAACACCCTTTTGAATATAATTTAAAATCTATTTCTAAGATTCCAAAAGGAGGAACCTTCTAATGGCAGTAAAATTAGGTATTAATGGTTTTGGTAGAATTGGACGTATCGTATTCCGTGCGGCGT
>JAZUQD010000055.1:0-2433 GCA_045605505.1 Pradoshia sp. | reverse complement strand
TCTTGGAGTCAATTTTATAATGACAGTTATTTCTTTGTTGTTTGGCTATTTTTTTATTGTTGATGATGGAAGTTGGTTTAAACCTTTCGGAAGAGACTTCGCAATTATATTCATTTCTGTTGTTTATATCTTAGGGCAGTTAATTATAAGAGGCATTATGAGAGCAATTAGTGAATTCAATTCCGTCACAGACTAAAAGGATAGTATTCAACTAACGGGGGGTTATTGGACCAAGAAGGATTAATGCTCCTTTTTGTTGAACTTCTTATTGTAGAAACGGGGCAGTTTAGTTGCAAAACGAGGGTACTTAATAACGGGTTCAGATACTTGTCACAAAATTAAAAAATATTTGAAATGTCAATTAAGTTGTTAAGAAAAGCACTATACTCAAGTTAGGAGGTGTAATATGGCTTATAAGATATTTATGAAAAATAAATTTGATGGAAGTCTTGAAGAAGCTGATGATGAAATATATCACAGTAAAGAAGATGCTGAATACGCTTTAGACGAAGCAATTAATAATTTTATGACAGGGGCAGAAGATCTTGAACTGTCTGGAGAAAGCTATGAAGAACCAAATGATTATGAATTTATAATAAAGAAAATTTAATTTTAGGTAAGAAGGGTAAGGTGTATTTACTGTCTTACCCTTTTTAAGTTTTACTTTGGAGAGGTACAGCTTTGAGGTGACCCCAAAAAGTTAGAGTTATGATTAAGCGGCTAGTTGGTTGGTATGAAGACGGCATTCAACCGGACTCATGCCAGCCAACTTTTGCTTTATGCGTTTGGTATTGTAGTAGTTAATGTAGGTCTCAATTTTATTTTTCAATTCATCGTAAGTGCATAGAGTTTCCCCATAATACATTTCCTGTTTCAGTAGGCCAAAGAAATTTTCCATCGGTGAATTGTCTAAGCAATTTCCCTTACGAGACATGCTTTGGAACACGTTGTTTTCCTTAAGTGTTTTGACCCAATTCCTATTCTGATAATGCCAGCCTTGATCAGAGTGTATGGTTGTTCGGTAGGGTGTATCCTTCACAACTTCAAGGGTTTCTTTGAGTGGTTGAATAACAAGTTCTAGATTTGGGCGCATATTGATTCCGTATGAAATGATTTCTCCATTATACAGATCCATGATGGGGCTCAAATATAACTTGGTGCCGTTCAAACACTTGAACTCGGTGATGTCCGTGACCAATTTCTGATGATACCTATCTGTATAGAAACGACGTCGAACCAGGTTCTTCGCAATCTTACCGACATTCCCTTTATAAGAGCTGTATCGACGAGACTTTCGCATGAATTTACTTCCCTTGATCCCAAGTTTCCTCATGATGCGCTGGACCTTCTTGTGATTCACGCGAACCCCTTGGTTCTTCAACTCTAGTTGAATTCGACGATAGCCATAGTTTCCATCGTGTTCGTTAAAAATCAATTGAATGGTTCCCTCAAGTTCCTTATCGCGATGAGCTCCATTCAGTTTGTTTACATGATAGTGATAGGAGGACTCGGGAATGCCTACTACTTGTAGGACATCCTTCAATCGGAATGTTTCTTTGAGCTCGAATGATAACGCTGCTTGTGCTTTTCGAGATAGCCTCCCGGATCCATCTGAAAAGCGCGCAACTTTTTTAGGTACTCTACCTCTAATCGGAGGAGTTCGTTTTCCCGTTCCAGTTCCTGTTCTCGTGTGAGCTCGCTAATCGGTTTCCGCGGTTTACTCTTCTTATTCTTGGCTTTATCAGACATAGGTGGACGTCCTTTCTGTTTGGCCAGGGCTCCAGTGCCACCTTGAAGAAACGCTCTCTTCCAAGAAGTGATGATGGGTGGATTTGTCATTCCGAACTCTAGGGCGGTTTCCATCACTGATGCGCCTGTCCTTTTCATAAAGCTTAGTACATCCAGCTTGAATTGAACAGAATAAACTTCCTTGTTTATCTTTGGAGATAGACCTTCCAAACCAAATTTGTTGTATATGGCCACCCACTGTTGAATTTGTACTTTGGATTTAATCCCATATTTTTTTGCCAGTAATACGTAACCTAATGTTCCAGAAAGATACTCCTGTACAACCATATACTTAAAGGTTTCACTGTATTTAGCCATAATAAAACACCTCAAAAAGTTAGATTTTTGACTCTAACTTTTGGGGTGCACTTCAGACTAGTAAACGTCCAGGCTGTTTTTTGGAGTTCATAAACTGTAACTTTTCTTATAATTGATATAGACAGAATAGACAAATCTGCACATCATAGAAAATAGATTGCATTCACTATAAATGAGCGCATCTAATCTTCAGTATAAAAATACCCTCCATCATTGTCTCTATACTTCTCTATATAAAAATGAATAGGAATTTACTTTATCCATTGTCTTTTTCTTTCTATTAAAAGTGATATTGACCTATATAATTTAGTAGCTAGACAATAAACT
>JAZUQD010000054.1:0-4291 GCA_045605505.1 Pradoshia sp. | reverse complement strand
TTCTCTGCATATAAATTTCAATCCAGGCGTGTTGCTTGGAATGGAAAAGCCATAGGCCAAATCTTTGTTATGCCCAGCGGCATTGGCAGGGAACACTAGTATTTCATCCGTAATTCCTCCCTGTGTGGCTAAAAGCCTGGCCCCATTTATAACAATTCCATCATCCTTTATTTCTGTCGTCTGTGCTGATATCGTCTGGGTAAAATTTTCAACATAATAGGATGAGCGATTTACCTGTGGATTGATAAATGTATGGGTGAAAGATAAATCTTGCTCACGGGCATTCTCAAATATCGTCAGCATATTCTTGGTGAAACGTGCATCTTGCTCAGAAAAAATAGCCGCGGCAGACGCAAAGGACATCATCACTGTATTCATATAATCGGGTGATCTTCCCAAAAACCCTCCGCTCGATTTGGCCCATACTTGTGTCATCAGTCTTCTTTTTTCTAAATCCTCTTTTGTTTTTGGTTCCAAAAAAGAGGTCCCAACCAGATTACCAGTAACAGGTGAACGAAATGTCATGATATCTCGGTTGGATTCCTTTAATTGCAAATCATATAAGGCAGCCTGACTCTTCATGACTCCTTTAAAAGCTTGATGTTCAGAGATTTTCCCATTCACTTTTTGTCCATCTATCCATATCGATGAATGAAGATTATCTATCTTTTCGATGTATTCCGATCCAGATCTTGTCGGCATAAAACTCCACCCTTATATATTCAGATACAGTAGACTATGTACATACCATCATAATGTATGTACGAATGTCTAATAATTATCCGAAGGGCTTGGACTTTTTAGGAATGTTTATCCTCTGCCTGCCTGGAAGCCCGGATATTGCGTCATTCCACCATCTACAAATAAACTTAATCCTGTCACATAGCTTGATTCCTTCGAAGCGAGCCAAACTGCACACGCCGCAACCTCTTCAGGCTTACCGATATACCCCATCGGAATAAGATCAAGAACCTGCTTCTTCGCTTCAGGATCATTGAATTTTTCTTCATTGATAGGTGTATTGATTGCGCCCGGACATATATTATTTACGCGAATTCCTTTCGGAGCATACTCCAAGGCAAGCGTTTCACTCATTAATTTCACTCCGCCTTTACTTGCCGCATAGTGGACAAAATGAGGCCATGGAATTTGCTCATGTACAGATGACATATTAATGACGGAACCCTTTATATTATGCTCAACCATATACTTGATGGCTTCTCTGCTTCCCAAAAAACAGCCTGTTAAATTTGTGGAAATAACCTTATTCCAATCTTCAAGGCTTAATTCGTGTGAAGGCACTTCATTTTCAACTCCAGCATTATTAACCATGACATCAAGTGTACCAAATGTCTCAACTGCCTCATTTATTAACCTTTTAACGTCCTCTTCTTTCGAAATATCTGCCTGAACAGTGATGGCGTCCCCACCACTGGCTTTAATGATTCGAACAATCTCATCTAGATCTTTTTTAGTAGAACGATAATTAATAACTACTCTCGCTTTCTCTTCTCCAAAACGAAGGGCCATGGCCTTTCCTAACCCTTTACCTGCTCCAGTTATAACAACAACTTTACCTTCTAAATCTTTATACATAAGTTTCTCCTCTCGACTATTTATTTCTTGGTATATCCCAATATAACGCCTCCGGCAATAACAAGGAGACAGCCTGCGATGACCATTATTAATCTTTTCTTATCCTTTTTCTCACCCAATAAGAAAATCCCGCCAAGCGTGGAAATCACAATACCTGTTTGAGAAAGAGAATAACTTGTGGCTACTCCGATTTTTGGAACTGACAGAAGAAGTGCAATATTACCCGTTGCCCAAACAAGCCCGGAAAGCATATTTCTCACTGTATATTTATTAAACGCATGCTTCCAAAAGCCTATTACAAGACCAACAATTAGCATCCCGGAAGCCTGTGGAAGAATAGCCGACCAGCCATCAATTTCATACCATCTGATAATGACAACATAGCCTATATACCCTAATGACGATAATGTCAAAGTAATCAAGCCTTTTTTTAACTGACTTCCTTCTTCATCGCTGTCATTTCCAACTGAATTAAGAATCACGCCTGCAATTAAACAGCAAAGAGCTATTATCCCCATAATAATTTGAGCCTTCGTGCTCCATTCATTAAATACAATCAATCCAAACAAAGAAGTTCCGATTAATTGCATTCCCGTTGAAATGGGGACTGTTTTCGATACACCTATATACTTAACGCTGATAAACTGCCCTGTTTGCCCAATTGCCCATAATCCTCCTGAAATCATTCCTACAATCCAAACTGTAGGATTAAATACAGGTTCAGAAAAAAACAGCATAATTACGGCAAAGAGAAATGCCCCCAATGTGATTCCTAATGTTTGGCTATAAGCATTTCCACCAAGTTTTACGCTAATTAATACCAAGCTGCCCCAGCATACCGCAGCTAATAATGCTAGTAATATTCCCGACATATATATCCCACTTTCTACCCTTATAGAATCTTTTTACTTTTATATGGCTGTAAAATACCCTTATTTAGTTATCCGGAAACGTTAGGCTGAATTTCCTATTTATATTTAATTCATAATTTTTCACTTGCTTATTATGTAAGCGCTAACATATAGTAATAAATGACAGAATTATCAAAATACTCCTTTGTAAGAACTCGAAACCCGTCACTTTGTCATGGGCTATTTTTTATTTTAAGGAGGAATTGGTTTGAAATCGAAAGTAACAAATCTTATTTTGGTCACAGGATTAATCATTAGCCTTTTTGCTTTTTTACCACAGAGTAAGGCGAGTGCCGTAGAAAACCAAGGCAATGATTATCCTATCGTGTTGGTCCATGGTTTAGGTGGATGGGGAGAAGGCGAATTTTTAGGTTACAATTATTGGGGCGGACTCAAGGATGTACCGGAGTACTTAGAAAGCATGGGTCATCAAACCTTTGTAGCAAGTGTCAGTCCAGTAGCCAGCAATTATGATCGTTCAGTGGAACTCTATTATTATATTAAAGGCGGCACGGTAGATTACGGAGCTTCCCATGCCAAACAACATGGACATTCACGTTATGGGCGCACCTATGAAGGGGTCTACCCTGAATGGGATGCTGATCATCCGGTTCACCTTGTCGGCCACAGCATGGGAGGATTAACAACACGTGGTTTGGTTGATCTTCTTGAAGACGGCAGCGCGGAAGAACGCGACTACCATCAGGCTCATCCGGAAGAAAGTATGTCTCCTCTTTTTGAAGGCGATAAATCCTGGGTGCACAGTGTAAGCAGCATTGCTACTCCTCATAACGGTACAACATATGCAGATGATGAAAATAGAATCATCTCTTTTGTTAAAGATCTAATCATTAATGTCGCCAGTGTTACAGGGATCAGACAAGAAAACTTAGTATATGATTTTAAATTGGACCATTGGGGAATTCGCAGAGAACCCGGGGAGTCTTTCAAATCGTATCTCTCCAAAGTCATTAACAGTAAGATTTGGGAGAGTACTGATATAAGTGCATATGATTTAAGTACACCAGGGGCTGCTGTACTTAATCAAAAGGTAGAGACAAAATCAGATGTTTATTACTTCTCCTACACCGGTCAAACCTCCAAAAAGAGTATTTTGACAGGTCAGCATATACCATCTGCTTACACTCATTTATTTCTTCATCAACCTACCAGTTTCTTAGGAAAATTTAGCCGGACAAACCCACAAGAAGGGCCTATTATCGATAAAAGCTGGTGGCCAAACGATGGACTAGTCTGCACAGTTTCATCTTTCTCACCATTTGGACAACCAGTAAAAGCCTATAACGGTGTGGCAGAAAAAGGGAAATGGAACTACTACCCTATCATGAGTAATTGGGATCATATTGATTTTATCGGCATTCTTAGTCTAAGCAGTAAAACGACAGCCTTTGACGTTTATCCGGTTTATAAAGAAATAGCTGAAAATGTACACTCATTGGATGAATAGCTTCACCTTTCTTGAAACAAAGAAGTAAGAAATGTTTTATGCCAAGTTCACCTATTCGTGAATTTGGCTTTTTTATGCTCCATCGAAAGTCGTAGATTCTATCCGTAAAATTACGCATGTAATCTTCCCTTTTTAAAATTAGAATAAGAAATACAAGCAATATTCAATATTTTCGTAATTTATATTGAAATATTATCAGAATGTTATAAAATTACATAATGGGAAAAGGGAGGGTCAACCATGGGATTTAAACAGTTTCACCGTACAATTAAAATACGGATTATAGAGTCATTTTTAAGTTCCGCTATTGGAGGTA
>JAZUQD010000053.1:0-2094 GCA_045605505.1 Pradoshia sp. | reverse complement strand
AAAGAAATCATCTATATTTGAGTACACAGCTGCAATAAGAGGAATAATAGCTAGAAAACTGAATGAAGTTAACGCTGCTTTTAGATTATCTTTTTGAGTAGAACGGAAATAAATATTTTTTTCATTGATCTCTTCTTCCGTTTGATCATCCATCCGATTGGAATTTTTCCTTTGAACAAACTCAAGGATTCGATCCGCTTCCTCTAAACTGACAGCCGCAAAGGTTAAAGTAGAGTCATCATCTGTAGTACCTGTTTCTAGTTTAATAGATGTCAAACCCAATAGCTTATGAATAAAGTTTGTTTGGATATGATGATCTTGAATACGCTCATATGTTGTCGTACGCAACTTTTTTACAAACACACCCTCATGAAGAACAATCGCTTCTTCTTTTAACTCATATGTACTTGTATACCATTTTAAAAGAATGTAGAGAAGACCCCAGAAAGCAATGATCCAGAAAGCATATCGCGCCCACACGATCCATCCAGTATCCGTATCCGCCTGTAATATAAATAAAAATAGGATAACAAAAAAGAGACTTTTAATAAAAGAACCTATTTCTAATAGAATCCAAGCAGGATGTTGTCTTTTGAATTGATTCATAGCTCCTGCTCCATCCCTTTTTCATCTATATCTTTAACCTTGGCAAAAATCGCAATTTGCTCCCGTAGGGCAATTGCCTGTTCAGCCGGAATAGCAGGAATCGTATGATTAGTAGTCGTGGTTCCTATTTCAACATCATATAGCTGGTACTTACGCAATAATGGCCCTTGATGTGTCGATACATATTCTACTTTAGTCATCGGAATCACTAAGTGCCTTTCGATAAAATGTCCATGCTTCAATTGGATATATTCCTCGTCTATTTCATATCTCCATGTTTTATATTTAAAATAAGGCTCTATAAGAATAGAGTAGATAGCCGAGAATACGGTTAAACCAAAAAGCACAATTAATCCATATGTAATCCACGTCTTCCACTCATACATTTCAGATAGATACCATAATACACCGAGTATAAGGAGAGTAATCCCATGTCCAAATATATTGGCCAGCCTCCAAACCAATATACTCTCCTTCGAGATTCTCTGTGTTGGTTCTTGAATCGGTAAATACATTACCCCACATCCCTGCCTGTCTTTTACTATCTTTACGAAACGATAGATCATTAGGTTCCAACAAACTACTTGTTGCCCTATCCCCTTATTTCGACAAAAATTCTTTTATTCCTTTCAAAAAAACAAAAAACCCGGTATCTAGCCGTACCGAGTTTTACTCTATTAAGTTTATCCTTGCTTGATTGAAATACTGCATTTCGCCTGTAACTCTTCACCTGCAGGTAAATGAACAAGTCCATCTTCTTGGTCAAATCCGTTAGGAAGCGCCATCCACGGTTCAAGACATATATATTGTTCCGGCCGTTCTGACCATACAACAATAGTAGTAAAGTGATGGCTACAATCTACTTCTATCGTGTCTTTGTTATGACTTAGACTAGATATCCCACTGGATACCGGATTAAATAGTTTAGCATCCCGAATCGGTAAATCATTCAGATTATCCTCAAATGGTTTTGTTAAGCCATCTTCATTATCAACATATTGGGTAGCCGGGATACTATAGTGGCTGATTGAGTGATTCGCAATAAAATAGGGATGAAAACCGCTATAGAATGGCATGGTTTCTGATGATAAATTTTTGTAAGTTTGATTAATAGTTAGCTTTCCATTTTCTAATTTATACGTAAACTCAAGAGAGAAATGAAAAGGGTATTGTTCTAAGGTTTCTTCGTCATCCCGCAAATGTAAGGTGGCCCAATTAGAAGCTTGATCGACTACATCCCAAGCCTTATTTCGAGCAAACCCATGCTGACGCATTGTATAGGTATTTCCTTTAAATTGATATTCATTGTTTGGTAATGGACCACAGATTGGAAACAGAACCGGGTTGCCTCCGCGGATATTTTTTGTTGAATCTGCGAATGTTTCCTCCTGCAGATATAAAATTTCTTTCCCTTGGAGAGTAAGCTGAAGTAAGATACCCCCTCTTTCCGGACATAAAATTGCTTTTGAATTTGTAGCTTTCTCCGTT
>JAZUQD010000052.1:0-10544 GCA_045605505.1 Pradoshia sp. | reverse complement strand
CGTTGCGGATTCCTTGGATTATTGCATATGGAAATTATCCAGGAAAGAATTGAACGTGAATTTAATATTGATTTGATTACAACGGCACCAAGCGTAATTTATAAGGTTAAAATGACAGACGGCAGTGAGATCAATATTGATAATCCGTCCAATATGCCTGATCCGCAAAAAATTGAACGTATTGAGGAGCCATATGTAAAAGCTACCTTGATGGCACCAAATGATTTTGTCGGTGCGATTATGGAGCTATGTCAATTGAAGCGTGGGAATTTCATCGATATGCAATATGCTGATGAGAACCGCGTGACAATTATTTATGAACTTCCATTATCCGAGATTGTTTATGACTTCTTTGATCAATTAAAATCAAATACAAAAGGATATGCTTCTTTTGATTATGAGTTAATTGGCTACCAAGAATCTAAACTGGTTAAAATGGATATCTTATTAAATGGTGAAACCGTTGACGCATTGAGCTTTATCGTTCATAGAGATTTTGCGTATGAACGTGGTAAGGTTATTGTAGAAAAGTTGAAGGAGCTTATTCCTCGACAACAATTTGAAGTGCCTATACAGGCTGCAATCGGCAATAAAATTATTGCGCGTTCTTCTATTAAAGCAATGAGGAAGAATGTACTTGCAAAATGTTACGGTGGAGACATTTCACGTAAACGTAAATTATTGGAGAAACAAAAAGAAGGTAAAAAACGCATGAAGCAAGTTGGTTCTGTAGAAGTTCCACAAGAAGCGTTTATGGCTGTTCTGAAGATGGATGACTCCAATTCGAAAAAATAAAATATCAAATGAGCAGGCCAGACATTTTTGTTCTGGCCTCTATTTTATTATGATAGGTATAGCGGTTTTTCGCTGAAATAAGAAAGGGGTGTTGGAATTGGTTAAAAGTTTATATCTCCACATTCCATTTTGTACACAAATATGTCACTACTGTGACTTCAATAAATTTTTTATTCAAAATCAGCCAGTGGATGGATATATCCAATCTTTATTAAAGGAAATGGATTTATATGATTTGTCTCAAAATGAACCTTTGTCCACTGTTTTTATTGGAGGAGGTACACCCTCTGCTTTGGAACCTTCACAGCTTGAGCAATTGCTGTTTTCCATGAAGGAAAAAATAAAGCTAAGTGCTGATTATGAATACACGGTTGAGGCTAATCCTGGTGATTTATCAAAAGAGAAGCTAAGGATCATGAAGGAAGCTGGTGTTAATCGACTAAGTTTAGGTGTGCAATCATTCAATGAGGAATTATTGAAAAAGATTGGCCGTGCACATAATGTGAAAGATGTGTATGAAACGATTGACATGGCGAGAGAAGAAGGGTTTGAAAATATTAGCATTGACCTGATTTACTCCTTGCCTGGACAAACTCTAGGTGACCTGGAAGATACAATTGACAGGGCTTTAAAGTTAGATCTTCCTCACTTTTCGGCCTATTCTTTAATCATTGAACCGAAGACGGTATTTTATATTATGCTCAATAAAGGCAAATTATCCTTGCCGGGTGAGGATGCTGAAGCTTCAATGTATGAATACGTGATGCAACGATTAGAGGAAGCTGGCTATAGTCAATATGAAATATCCAATTTTGCAAGAAAAGGATATGAAAGCAGACATAACCTCGTATATTGGAATAATGAAGAGTATTATGGCCTTGGTGCAGGTGCACATGGATACCTGGAAGCTGTCCGTTATCATAATCATGGACCATTGAAGAAATATATGAATGCTATAGAGGATGGCAGGAAGCCTATTATTGAACAAATTACGGTAACACGTAAGGAACAAATGGAAGAAGAAATGTTCTTGGGACTGAGGAAGATGGAGGGGGTTTCCCCTGAATTGTTCCAAAAACGATTTTCTGCAGACATAAACGATGTATTTGGGGAAACAATAAACAAGATGATTATGCAGGGATTATTGGAGCTTTCGGATGGAAGAATTAAATTAACCCAGTCCGGTAAATTAATGGGTAATGAAGTATTTCAAGCATTTTTATTATAGTTAAAAAACATAATCATAACCGTTGACACTTAACGACGGTTTTGATACTTTATTTATAGACTTAGCACTCAGCAGTAAAGAGTGCTAACAGAGGTGATTATCGATGTTAACAAATAGACAACTGGCAATTTTACAGGTGATCATCGATGATTTTATTTCTACCGCCCAACCTGTGGGGTCCAGAAATATTTCCAAAAAAGAAGGTATTTCACTAAGTTCTGCCACAATCAGAAATGAAATGGCTGATTTAGAGGAAATGGGGTATCTCGAAAAAACACATACCTCTTCAGGGCGTATTCCCTCTGAAAAAGGGTATCGGTACTATGTGGATCATCTTGTATCACCGCAGCAGCTACAAAAGGATGATATTCTAAAGCTTAAATCTGTTTTTAAAGAGAGATTATTTGAGTTAGAAAAAATTGTGCAACGTTCGGCCGGTATTCTATCGGAAATTACGAATTACACGGCAATCGTGCTTGGACCTGCTGTTCTAGAGAACCACTTACGTCGAATCCAGATTGTACCGCTTGATAAAACTAAGGCAATTGCGATCATCGTGACTGATACTGGTCATGTTGAAAATAAAATGATTCATCTTCCTCCTGGATTTGATATGAATGAAATGGAGAGAGTGGTTAATATCCTGAACGATCGATTGAGCGGTGTACCATTGCTGCAACTTAAAGATAAGATATTCAGGGAAGTAGCTGTTCTATTAAAACAGCATATTACAAATTACGATATGGTTCTACAAATGTTAGCAACTTCATTGCAATTACCTGAGAATGAAAAACTGTTCTTTGGTGGGAAAGCGAATATGCTCAGTCAACCTGAATTTCATGATATTGAAAAAGTGAAGGCAATTTTCAATATTATGGAACAAGGAAGAGATTTGTATGACCTGGTTAGCAAAACACGAGAAGGAATTAATGTGAGAATCGGCACCGAGAATAATAATCTGGCGCTCGAAAATTGCAGTATTATCAGTACAACCTATTCCATTGGAGACGAGAATTTAGGAACAATTGCAATTCTTGGTCCCACTCGTATGGATTATTCCAGAGTAATGAGTTTATTATCATTCTTTTCGAATGATTTAACTGAGATGCTGACAAAACAGTATCAAAATAAAAAGTAACGGTAATAGTAGTAATACTGCTTTAACGTATATACATCAATACTTTCAGGGAGGTGAGAAGCAGTGTCTGAAAATAAAAATGAAACAATTGAAGAGATTTTTGATGAAGCAGGAAAAAATGAAATGAATGATACAGCCTCAGAGGAAACCGCTGAAACAAGTGAAACCGTTGAGGAAGCTTCTGAAAATAATGGGGATAGCAAAGTAGCTGAACTTGAAAAGAAATTACAAGAAGCTGAAGGTAAATATGTTCGCCTTTATGCAGATTTTGAAAACTACCGCCGCCGTGTCAAGTTAGATGCGGAAGCAGCGCAAAAGTACAGAGCACAATCTCTTGTTACTAATCTATTGCCTGCTATCGATAACTTTGATCGAGCGATTCAAAGTACAACAGAAACCGATGAAACTAAGCCTATCCTGCAAGGTATGAATATGGTTTTAACTAGTATTTTAACGGCCTTGCAAGAAGAGGGTGTAGAGGTAATAGAATCCGTAGGTAAAGAATTCGATCCTCATGTTCATCAGGCAATTATGCAGGATAATAACGAAGAATATGGTTCAAATATTATTGTGGAAGAATTCCAAAAGGGCTATAAATTAAAAGACCGGGTCATTCGTCCAGCAATGGTAAAAGTGAATCAATAAACAAACAGTGCTACATATTATAGGAGGTAAAAGTAAATGAGCAAAATTATTGGTATTGACTTAGGAACGACTAACTCTTGTGTATCCGTATTAGAAGGCGGAGATCCAAAAGTTATTCCAAATCCTGAAGGTAATAGAACTACTACATCCGTTGTTGCCTTTAAAAACGGAGAACGTCAAGTTGGGGAAGTAGCAAAGCGTCAAGCTATTACAAACTTAAATACAATCAGCTCCATTAAACGCCACATGGGTACTGACTATACAGTAAATATCGAAGGAAAAGATTATTCTCCACAAGAAGTATCTGCGATTATCCTTCAATATTTAAAATCCTACGCTGAAGAATACTTAGGAGAAAAAGTAACAAAAGCAGTTATCACTGTTCCTGCTTACTTCAATGATGCTGAACGTCAAGCAACTAAAGATGCTGGCCGTATTGCCGGTTTAGAAGTAGAGCGTATTATTAACGAACCAACAGCAGCTGCGCTTGCTTACGGTTTAGATAAAGCAGATGAAGATCAAAAAATCCTAGTATTTGACCTTGGTGGCGGTACTTTTGACGTATCTATCCTTGAGTTGGGTGATGGAGTATTTGAAGTACGTTCCACAGCTGGTGATGCTCGCCTGGGTGGAGATGACTTCGATAACGCTGTAATGGAATATTTAATCGAAGAATTCCGCAAAGAAAATGGAATTGATCTTTCTAAAGATAAAATGGCTCTTCAACGTTTGAAAGACGCTGCTGAAAAAGCGAAAAAAGATTTATCCGGTGTAACATCCACACAAATTTCTTTACCGTTTATTACTGCCGGTGAAGCTGGTCCATTACACATGGATATAACGTTAACACGTGCGAAATTTAATGAAATTACAGCTTCTTTAGTTGAAAGAACAATGGGACCTACTCGTCAGGCTCTTCGCGATGCAGGCCTTTCTCCAGCTGAAATCGATAAAGTTATCTTAGTTGGTGGTTCTACGCGTATTCCTGCTGTTCAGGAAGCTATTAAAAAAGAAACTGGTAAAGAACCTCATAAAGGTGTAAACCCTGATGAAGTGGTAGCTATGGGTGCTGCTATCCAAGGTGGAGTCATTTCCGGTGACGTTAAAGATGTTGTATTACTTGATGTAACTTCTTTATCTCTTGGTATTGAAACAATGGGTGGAGTATTTACTCGTTTAATCGACCGTAATACAACAATCCCAACAAGCAAATCTCAAATTTTCTCTACAGCAGCTGATAACCAAACAGCCGTTGATATCCATGTTCTTCAAGGTGAGCGTCAAATGGCAGCGGATAACAAAACGCTTGGCCGCTTCCAATTGACTGATATTCCACCGGCACCACGTGGTATTCCACAAATTGAAGTAACATTTGATATCGATAATAATGGTATCGTTAATGTACGTGCTAAAGATCTAGGCACTAATAAAGAACAAGCGATTACGATTCAATCCGCTACAAGCTTAAGTGATGAAGAAATCGAACGTATGGTTAAAGAAGCGGAAGAAAACGCAGAAGCAGATAAGAAACGTAAGGAAGAAGCAGAGTTACGTAATGAATCTGATGCTTTAGTATTCCAAACAGAAAAAACACTTAAAGATCTTGAAGGTAAAGTTGACGAAGCTGAAGTTCAAAAAGCAACAGAAGCTAAGGATGCTTTAAAAGCAGCAATTGAGAAAAATGATCTTGAGGAAATGAAAGCGAAAAAAGAAGCGTTACAAGAAATTGTACAAGCTCTTAGCGTGAAACTATATGAGCAAGCTGCTCAAGCTGCAGAACAACAAGGCCAAGATGGTGCTGGTAAGGCTGATGATGTCGTAGATGCAGAATTTACTGAAGTTGACGACGACAAAAAATAATCATTGAACGTAAAAAAAGTCAAAGTCAGGCTAGCCTTGACTTTGGCTTTTTTTAACGGATTCGCCATTTTTTGTTTATATTGCGCCACGGCTAAGTCAAGTGGTAAAATGTTTTTTATGTGAAACGACGGACTATATAGAATCAGGAGTGTGAGGAATGAGCAAACGGGATTATTATGAGGTGTTGGGGGTTGGCAAGAATGCCTCGAAGGATGAGTTGAAAAAAGCATATCGCCGCCTTTCCAAGCAATATCACCCTGACCTCAATAAAGAAGCAGATGCAGCGGATAAATTCAAAGAGATCCAGGAAGCTTATGAAGTGTTAAGCGATGACCAAAAGAAAGCAAGATACGATCAATTTGGTCATGAGGACCCTACACAGGGATTTGGTGGAGGCGGAGCCGGCTTTGAAGGCTTCGGCGGTTTTGAAGATATTTTCAATTCCTTCTTTGGCGGTGGCGGAAGAAGAGATCCAAATGCACCACGTCAAGGTGCAGATCTGCAATATACAATGACGCTGACTTTTGATGAGGCTGTGTTTGGTACAGAAACAACCATTGAAATTCCAAAAGAAGAAGAATGTGATACATGTAAAGGATCCGGAGCCAAACCTGGTACAAAACCCGAAACATGTACACATTGTAATGGTACAGGCCAATTAAATGTAGAGCAAAATACTCCATTCGGACGTATTGTCAATCGAAGAGTATGTCAGCACTGTAGCGGTACAGGTAAATTTATTAAACATAAATGTGGTACTTGTCATGGTAAAGGCGTTGTGAAAAAACGCAATAAAATTCAAATTAAAGTGCCTGCCGGTGTAGATGATGGTCAGCAGCTGCGCGTTCCTGGTAAAGGTGAGCCTGGTATTAATGGCGGACCTTCAGGAGATTTATATGTGGTATTCCAAATCAAACCGCATGAATTCTTTGAACGTGACGGAGACGATATTTACTGCGAAATGCCAATTACTTTTGCGCAGGCTGCATTGGGTGATGAGATTGAAGTTCCAACCATGCATGGCAAAGTGAAGCTGAAAGTTCCTGCGGGGACACAAACAGGTACTCGTTTCCGCTTAAAAGGAAAAGGTGTTCCAAATGTAAGAGGATATGGACAGGGTGATCAACATATCCGCATTTTAGTTGTTACACCAACAAAATTATCCGATAAACAAAAAGAACTAATTCGCGAATTCGCAGAAATCAGTGGTCATGGTCAATTGGATGAAAATGATGAAGGTTTCTTTGCGAAAGTGAAAAGAGCAATAAAAGGTGAATAATAAAGGTAGGAGTTGGTAGAAGATGAAATGGTCCGAATTATGTATTCATACAACAAATGAAGCGATCGAACCAATATCGAATATATTACATGAGGCTGGGGCAAGTGGGGTAGTGATTGAGGATCCGCTTGAACTGGTTCGTGAAAGGGAGAATGTATTCGGAGAAATCTATCAACTGAATCCTGCTGATTTTCCTACAGAAGGCGTAATTGTAAAAGCCTATCTTCCTGTCACAAGTTTCCTTGGGGACACAGTAGATGGGATCAAAGATCTTATCAATAATTTGATCAAATATGATATCGATCTCGGTCATAACGAAGTAACAATCAGTGAGGTTAATGAGGAAGAATGGTCTACTGCATGGAAAAAGTATTACCATCCAGTAAAGGTCTCTGAACAGGTAACTATTGTCCCAACTTGGGAGGAATATACTCCAGTCAACACGGATGAGAAAATCATTGAATTGGATCCTGGTATGGCATTTGGTACGGGGACACATCCAACAACTGTACTTTGTATTCAAGCGCTTGAAAAAACGGTTAAACCAGGTATGAAGGTTATTGATGTGGGAACAGGTTCGGGTGTCCTCACCATTACGGCAGCTAAATTTGGAGCCGATTCAATCTTGGCTCTTGATTTAGATGAAGTCGCTGTCAATAGTGCCCGTGTGAATTGTAAATTAAACAAAGTCCATGATAAGGTTACGATCAAACAAAATGATCTTTTAAAAGGGATTGATTTTGAAGCTGATATTGTGGTAGCCAATATCTTAGCTGAAATCATTGTTCGTTGTACAGATGATGTAGCCAGAGTGCTTAAACCGGGTGGTACTTTCATATCATCCGGTATCATCCAACAAAAACGTCATGAAGTAGAAGAAGCTATTAAGCAATCCGGACTCGTAATTGAAGACGTTATGACGATGGAAGACTGGGTTTCTATCACAGCTCGTAAATCTTGAATAAAGCATTCATCTCCCGCCTTTAGGGAATGACATGGAGTTGAATGTAAGGAATCTGATAAACATTTCAGTCGGAGTTTAAACTCCGACTGAAATGAAGTTATAAGCCTCCAGCAGATTCGCATTGAGTAGGCTGATGCCTATGTGAATTTTTTGAAGTAATACCTTAGACACTATTGATTTTAAAGGACAGAAAGGTGCTGGCCATGCAGAGATATTTTATCGAGAAATTAGATAATCAATACGAAGTAACGATAACCGGAGATGATTTTCACCATATGACCCGGGTAATGCGTATGTCTGAGGGAGATACGTTTTATGGGGTGATTGATCAAAAGACGGCGATCGTTAAAATAGAATCCATTCAAGAAAAAGCTCTGACTGGCCGCATCATAGATTGGATAGAGGAATCAAAAGAATTGCCGATACATGTAACCATTGTGAACGGTTTGCCTAAAGGGGATAAACTAGAATGGATTATCCAAAAAGGGACAGAACTGGGTGCATATTCCTTTATCCCTTTTAATGCAACTCGTTCTATTGTAAAATGGGATTCTAAAAAAGCTGGAAAAAAAACAGAACGTCTCCGGAAAATAGCGAAAGAAGCTGCAGAACAATCTCATAGGACAGAAATCCCTGAGATATCTGACCCTGTAGACTTACGCAGGTTGCTTGACCTTGCCAAGGCTTATGATTATAAGCTGGTAGCTTATGAAGAGGATGCAAAGCAAGGGGAAGCAGCGCAATTGGTTAATACGATTGGAAGGATGGTCCCTGGACAATCGCTTATCATTGTATTTGGCCCTGAAGGTGGCTTGGATTCTGCAGAAATAAATCTACTTTTAGAAAACGGCTTTCAAACATGCGGTCTTGGCCCTCGTATTTTGCGTACAGAAACGGCGCCTTTATACGCTTTGTCAGCCATATCTTATCAATTAGAATTAGCGAGGTGAAGGGAATGGCAACTGTAGCGTTCCATACATTAGGATGTAAAGTCAATCATTATGAGACAGAAGCAATATGGCAGCTGTTTCAAGCGTCAGGTTACGAAAGAGTAGAGTTTGAACAACGCTCAGATGTTTATGTGATTAATACATGTACCGTTACAAATACTGGGGATAAGAAGAGTCGACAGGTTATTAGAAGGGCAGTACGGAAGAATCCGGATGCTGTTATTTGCGTAACAGGCTGTTATGCACAAACTTCACCGGCAGAAATTATGGCAATTCCCGGCGTGGACATTGTAGTGGGTACGCAGGATCGTGATAAACTAATAGGTTATATTGATACGTATTTAACTGAAAGACAACCTATTAACGGCGTAAGAAATATCATGAAAACGAGAGTTTATGAAGAAATGGACGTGCCGGCATTCACAGATCGGACGCGGGCATCTCTTAAAATTCAGGAAGGATGCAATAATTTCTGTACATTTTGTATTATTCCTTGGGCACGCGGCTTGCTGCGCTCTCGTGATCCTCAGGAAGTTGTTCGCCAGGCACAGCAGCTTGTCGCAGCAGGTTATAAAGAAATAGTCTTAACCGGTATTCATACTGGTGGTTATGGTGAAGACTTGAAGGATTACAATCTGGCTATGTTATTGAGAGAATTGGATCAAAAGGTAGATGGACTGAAACGTATCAGGATATCATCCATTGAGGCCTCTCAAATAACAGATGAAGTCATTGAAGTATTGCGTGAATCTGACAAAGTGGTTCCTCACTTGCACATTCCTGTACAATCAGCTTCAAATACTGTTCTTAAGCGTATGCGCCGTAAATATTCTTCTGAATTCTTTGCGGAGCGATTAGATAGATTGCGTGAGATTCTTCCTGATTTAGCTATAACATCAGATGTGATTGTTGGTTTTCCAGGTGAAACAGAAGAAGAGTTTATGGAAACGTATAATTTTATTAAGGATCAACGTTTCTCTGAACTGCATGTTTTCCCTTATTCAAAACGGACTGGTACTCCGGCTGCCCGTATGGAAGATCAAGTAGACGAAGATGTAAAAAATGATCGTGTACACCGTTTAATATCTTTATCAGAGCAGCTTGCCAAAGAATATGCTTCTCAGTATGAAAATGAAGTTCTGGAAGTGATTCCAGAGGAACCATTTGAAGATGGAGAGGCAAAGGGCTTATACCAAGGCTATTCAGATAACTATCTGAAAGTAGTGTTCCCTGCTACAGAAGAAATGGTAGGGAAAATAGTTAAAGTAAAAATCACGAAAGCTGGCTATCCGTACAATGAAGGACAATTTGTGCGAGTTCTGGATGACACGGTCGAACAAGCTGTCGTTAATTCATAATGATTAAAAGGCGGGCGGATACAGAGTAATTCTTTGTATCCGCCCGTTTTGATATTTTTCGGTTGAGGTATATAATTAATGACAGATTTAAACTATTTTAATCTGTTTAAAAATTATTAACTAATTAACCTACACGAATATAGGAATAACAGTTGACCTTGAATGAGACATATATTATAATTTGATGGTACATGGTTTCCTTCTATGTGTAGGAAATTAGAGTTGTTGTGCTCGGAGGGAGGGAAAGAGATGTCTAAAACAGTCGTTAAGAAAAACGAATCGCTTGAAGATGCTCTTCGACGCTTCAAACGCACAGTTTCCAAGCAA
>JAZUQD010000051.1:0-20462 GCA_045605505.1 Pradoshia sp. | reverse complement strand
GATACACATAGTCCATCTCCTCTAAATCTTTCAAAGGATTGTCCTCTTATTTCTACATCCATTACAAATGTACTTCCCACACTTTTCACGGTTGATTCGTTTAAAGCCAAATATTTAGCTTCTCTGCCTCCATGACTGTATCGTACCGTAATCTCCAATAATGGATATTCCACAGTTTGATAAGGTGTTTTAGCAATAGCGTTCGCAAGCTTACTGATCTCTTCTGGAGTCCAATCAGCGTAAAAACCCAGGTGCCCTGTATGTACACCTACAAATGCCGTTTTATCAAGGCGTGAACTGTAGCGATGAAAGGCATATAATAATGTTCCATCACCGCCTACTGATATAACAACATCTGGTTGATCTTCATCATAAATAACACCCATACTATCAAGTTGATCTTTTACTTGCTCCATGAAATGATTAGATTTGGTATCTCCTTTAGACGTAACTGCATATTTCATCATAATCCCCACCTGTAAATGTTATTTCCCCCTCTTCTTAAAGACATATCGCTGCGCTTCTTGTATTTCCAATTTAATTTGGGTCATTTCTTCATCCATATGGAAAGCTGCCTCAGCTAATCTCTCTAAGCGACTACGTAAAATTTCCGGGAATTGTCCGTTATACTTATAATTAAGCGAATGCTCGATTGTAGCCCAAAAATTCATAGCAAGGGTACGAATTTGAATCTCCGCTAATATCTTTTTCTCCCCGTGAATCGTTTGAACCGGGTATTCAATGACTACGTGATAGGAACGATATCCGCTTGCTTTTTTATTTGTTATATAGTCTCTTTCTTCAATAATCACGAAATCAGTTCTTTGTCTTAATAGCATGACTACCTGCTTTATATCATCCACAAATTGGCACATA
The DNA here is from genome assembly GCA_045605505.1 of Pradoshia sp. GTDB lineage: Bacteria > Bacillota > Bacilli > Bacillales > Pradoshiaceae > Pradoshia. The sequence continues at coordinate 19,586 of JAZUQD010000051.1, read as the reverse complement.
ATTCGAAGACCAGCTATATCCTGCAACTCCATTTCAAGTCTTTCCTCAGGTATTTGCTTTTGATAAGCCTTATCCAGAATACTCGCAATCGGTTTGACACGTCCAGTAACAAACTCTATTGGTGAATGTTCTTTTTCTAAGTCACATTGGGTCCTTATACCCCTTAATTTGATTTTCAACTCATCAACCGCCTGTTTATAAGGGGCTAAAAATTCATCCCATTTTCTACTCATGGATTCCACCACCTGAAATACTATTCAATATCTTCTTATAACGAGCAAGGGAAAACTTCAGATTGATGCCGTTTTCATCTATATGTATGTTTAAAACTCGTTCACTGAATGTTACCCATTATAATGAATACAATTCGTACTATTATTGCCCTTATTCTGTTCCAAACCATTTTAACACAAAGATTACAGGGATATCTAAGATTGATGTTATCTCACTAAGAAGTCATAATAGTTATACATAATTTTATCATGGAGGATGAGTATATGAGCGAGCAAATCGAAATAGAATTCAAAAATTTACTGACAAAAAAGGAATTTGATTACCTCATACAAAAGTTTGGGATAAAGCCTGAACAATTTATCATGCAAAAAAATCATTATTTTGACACCGAAAACTTTGACTTAAAAAAATATAATTCTGCTTTACGCATCCGAGAAAAAAATTCAACCTATGAAATGACTCTTAAGCAACCTCTTAAAAATCAAAAAGGCTTACTCGAAACAAATTGGGATTTGGATCATTTGACGGCCAATAGCATAATGGAAAACGGTGGGATACCTGATAGTAAAATTGCTGATAAGATTAGCGATTTAAAAATCGACCCACAAACGATTCAATATTTTGGCACCCTGACAACAAAACGAGTTGAAGTTCCTTATAAAAACGGTCTGCTCGTTTTAGATAATAGCTCCTATTTCCAAATTGAGGATTATGAGGTAGAATTTGAAGTGCATGACTACGAACAAGGAAAAAATGAGTTCGACCAGCTTTTAAGTGAAGCAGCTATTCCAATCCGACCAACCAAAAATAAAGTACAACGCTTTTATAACCAAATGGTTTTAAAACTTACTGAGGAGTGAACCAAAGTGAAAGTAGGAGACATAAGTACAATTATTCAGCTTCAAGCTCTGGGATCTCTAAGACCAACCAGTACTCAATCTACATCTCAAACAACGTCTTCTGCTAATTTGTTTCAGGATTTGCTGAATGAGGTACTCACATCTGCCAGCAATCCAACTAATGCGATTCAAGCCAATAGTGGATTAGGTACCTTGGCCACTATATTAAATAATAGCTTACTTACCGTTTCACCAGCGTCATATAATCCTATCTCTGTTTCTAGCCATCCAACTGCTAAAACAGAGAATGTGGAACAGCCTACTGGCTACGATAGCATTATAAAAGAAGCAGCCAATAAATATCAGGTTCCTGAAAAACTAATCAAAGCTGTCATTCAGCAGGAGAGCGGTTATAATTCCAATGCCATAAGCTCTGCCGGTGCATCCGGCTTAATGCAGCTAATGCCCGCGACTGCTTCTTCCCTAGGTGTAAATAATATTATGGATCCCTATGATAATATTATGGGTGGAACGAAATATCTTAAGTCTATGCTGACAAAATATAATGGAGATATTGAACTGACTTTAGCTTCTTATAATGCAGGTCCAGGAAATGTGGATAAATACGGTGGTGTCCCTCCTTTTAAAGAAACACAAGCATATGTAAATAAAGTCATGACTTCCTATTACGCATAATTGAAGAAACAAGCAAAGCTATTCATGTATATGGATAGCTTTTTTAATGCTCAGGAAGCTTGTTAACAATTCCAAATCATTAAGATAGCTATCGGATATAATTTTGGTCACTTCTCCCCATTATATAGACACTTATATTGCCATAAAATTATAAAAGGAGGCAAAAAAAAGCAGGATATTGGAAAATTTAGGTCTCTCTTGTTAATATTATTCTTATCAACTCATGGAGGGAGAATTATGTATGGCTGAACATCCAACTCCATATGATGCATTAGGGGAAGTGCGGCTATCTGAATTAATAGATACATTCTACGATCTTGTGGGTTCTCATCCACTGCTCGCTCCACTATTTCCAGGTGACCTGACAGAGACAGCTCGTAAACAAAAACAGTTTCTAACACAATTTCTAGGGGGGCCAACATTATATACAGAGGAACATGGCCATCCAATGTTAAGAGCCAGACATCTCGCTTTTGAAATAACCTCTATACATGCCAAAGCCTGGCTGAGCTGCATGGAGATGGCTATGGATACCATCCATCTAGAGTCTCCCTTAAGAGAGTATCTATTAAACAGACTCACCTTAACAGCTGAGCATATGATTAATACGAAAGATTTACAGCAAAAAGGTGATTTTTATGAATAAGCATAATTCTTCTATTCCTAAATGGCCAGATTGGCTTTCCGCACATCAATTTTTTAAACCATTAGAAAAACCATTAGAAATCTATTTATTCATAGATCCTACTTGTCCGTCTTGCTTTCAGTTAGACCGAATTATAAAAAGACTTAAACTAGAATTTGGTCACTATTTTTCTTTAAAATATGTATTTAGTAAAAAAAGCGGACTAAATCATTCAAAGCCTAAAGTACACCATAAAAATCCCTCGCCTCTTTCAGCCATAAGTAGAACGGGGATTTCCTGCGATGAAAATATCTGGATCAGTAATCCCGAGAGCTCTTTATATATGACCCCTATCGCGATTAAAGCGGCCGAATTGCAAGGAAAAAAAGCAGGTTATCGTTTTTTCAAAAAGATTCAGGAAGCTTTGTTTCTTGATCAAAAGAGTGTGTCCAATTGGCAAACATTGTTGGCCTGTGCTCGTAAAGCCCATATTGATTGTGATGAATTTGTACGTGATATCCAATCAGAAAGTGCCATAAAGGCTTTTCAATGTGATCTTAAAATTTCTTTTGAAATGGATATCACTGATTTGCCAAGCTTAGTCTTTTTCAATCAAAAGATGGAAGAAGAAGGGATTAAGATATCAGGAACCTATCCTTATGAAGTCTATGTACAAATACTTGAGGAAATGTTGGGATATCCGCCTAAAGCTCAGTCACTTCCACCTATAGAGGAATGCATTAAGGATTTCCAAATTATTAATACTCATGAAATCACCTTTATTTATCAAATGGATAAGCAGGAAGTTGAAAGAGAAATGAAAAAATTACTTTTGAAGCGCACAGTTGAGAGGGTATCATCCTCCAACACAACGTATTGGAGATATGCAGAAAACTAAGTGAATTCGCTATTATTATTTTAAAATATTTTTCCACATAAATAAGAAGAAGACTCTGTAATCGGACAGAGTCTTCTTCTTCATACGAACAAAGGGGATGGGAGAAATTTTTCACGGTCAAACAAAGGGGTAAATGTTTGCTAGTGATCAACTTCACAATAGTAATATAACAAAACTTGAGCACTTATGCAAGTACTTTGTTCATTTATTCACATTTCTGTCATTTTCTCAGCATACTCTCTCTTTCGGAGCCATAATCTATAGTAATCGATCCATTTTCCACTATATATAATAAAGGGTGATTTTTATGAAAAAATTTTATTTTGGCGGCTTAATTATACTGGTTTTATTATCTTTATTCCTGCAATTACTTGGTATTATGCGTATAATCCCTCTCTATGTATCTTCACCGATATTATTCCTCTCTTTTTTTATCTTTCTTTATAGTATAGGTTATCAAAAGAAATTTAAGGGATTTTAATAGCTATTGAGTAGACCACTAGTTGCATGAAACATAACCACCGTTGGATTACAATCGAGGTGGGATAGACACTCGTTTAGATTGATCAAAACGGGAGCTGCAAAACCACTATGTAAACTTATGAGATGGTATTTATTTCTCGTTAAGGTAGTCGGCCTTCTCATGTAAAAAAAGAGTAGCACAGATCTTTTCTAGGTCTGTGCTACTCTTTTTAGCTATCCTTATTTATTCAATAAAGCTTCCATCTCATTCAGTTTTTCTTCAAAGACTTTACAAGCTTCTTCAACTGGCTGCGACGATGTCATGTCTACACCAGCTTTTTTAAGAACCTCAATTGGGAAGTCACTTGAACCTGCTTTTAAGAAATCAATATAGCGCTCAACTGCCGGCTGTCCTTCTTCTAAAATCTGTTTACTTAATGCAGCCGCTGCGCTGAAGCCTGTCGCATATTGGTATACATAAAAATTGTAGTAGAAGTGAGGAATTCTGGACCATTCCAAGCCAATTTCCTCATCTATGACAATATCATCACCAAAGTATTTTTTATTTAGTTCATAATATTTTTCTGTAAGACTCTCTGCAGTCAGTGCTTCTCCATCCTGCGCCATCTTATGGATGATATGTTCAAATTCAGCAAACATCGTCTGACGGAACACTGTACCTCTAAAGCCTTCAAGATAATGATTTAATAAATAGATCTTTTTATTCTCATCATCAATCGTTTTCAGCAAATAATCATTCAATAAAGCTTCATTTGTAGTAGAGGCTACCACAGCAACAAAGATTGAATAATTACCGTATGGGTATGGTTGATTCTTACGTGTGTAATAGCTATGCACTGAATGGCCAAACTCATGTGCCAGTGTAAATAAGTTATTCACATTGTCCTGCCAGTTCATTAAAATATACGGATTAGTTCCATATGAACCTGAGGAGTATGCCCCACTTCGTTTACCGCGATTTTCATGCACATCTACCCAACGATTTTCAAATCCTTCTTTCAATACATTAATGTACTCTTCACCCAGAGGCTCAAGTCCTTTTAACACATATTCCTTTGCCTGATCATATGGAATATCCATCTTCACATCTTTTACTAATGGTGTATATAAATCATACATATGCAGTTCATCCACACCCAACAGCTTCTTACGCAATTTTACATAACGATGTAATAAATGCAGATTGTTGTGAATGGAATTAATTAAGTTTTCATATACACTTTCCGGAATATTATTATTGCTCAACGCTGAATGTCTGGCAGAATCATAATGACGCACTTTAGCATAGAAATTATCTTTCTTTACCGTTCCGGATAAGGTACTCGCAAATGTATTGCGGTATTGCCCATACGTCTTATACATCGCTTTAAAGGCTTCCTCACGAACTCTGCGATCACTGCTTTCAAGAAATCTGCTGTACCGACCATGAGTCAGTTCCACTTCTTCTCCATTTTCATCCTTAATGGTAGGAAAACGGAGATCGGCATTATTTAACATACCAAACGTATTGGAAGCAGTCCCCATTACTTCTGATGCCTGAGCCAATAAGGCTTCTGACTCAGCTGATAGTACATGAGGCCTTTGCAGATTAATTTCTTTTAAAGATTGCTCATATAGGGAAAGCTCTTTTTTATCTTGCATAAATTGATTGATTGTTTTTTCATCAATTGCAAGGATTTCAGGCAGAATATAGGAAAACGCACTGGCAGCCTGAGAATATAGATTTCGTGCACGGTCGTCCATTCCTTGATAAAATGTATTACCAGTGTCCTGGTCGTATCTCATATGGGAATATGTATATAAACGCCCAAGTCTCTCAGTAATCATATCCTGAAATTGTAAAGCCTGCCATAAAGTATCGGCACTATCTCCCAATTTCCCTCTATATTGATCTCCTTTTGGCAATTCCGCCAAAATTTCCTTGAATTCCTTTTCCCACGCTTCATCACTTGGGAAAATGTCCTCCAGTCTCCACGTATCTTCTACAGGTATATCTTTTCTTTCAGGTAATTGCTTTACTTCTGCAGCCATGCAGTTCCCTCCAATCATTTACTTCTTTCATAAAAGTTCTTCACAGTACCTTTATTTCCCTTCAAAAAAATCGAATAACCTCAATCTGATTATCTCTTCAAGATTATCATCTAAAAGGACTTCTTCTCTTATTATATAATGATTTGCACTGGATACTTCCAAATAATCAATTTTTTCAAGGAAATGGAGATATTCTTTTAGTGCAACGAATAAATCCTGATTTATTAAAGGGCATTTATTTAATATGATATCTTTATTCTTTATTCTTTCCAAAAATCTTGTCCGAATCCATCCCTCGTTAATCGATTCATGCAGCTTGCAGGCATTCTTTAAATCGACATAGAGTAAACCTTGCCAGACAAAGGCCGGCCCCCTATACATACAGCTACTTAACAAAGGAATCCCTATAAACCCAGGTATTTTATAGGGAGATACCCCTCCTTGATATAATTCTTTCATCAGCTTACTAGTTAGACCCTTAAAGCGTATTTCATTATTAAGTTGCAAATGACGTTTTTTAAACCACTCGTTTAGATATGAAATTTCTTTGTGAGGGGGAAATAAAATAGTTTCAAGTGGCTGGACATTAGATAACCTTATATTGATCATTTGCCCAAAATAATCTTCAATTGAAGCAGGTATGACATTAACGAGTGCTTTTATAGAGTTAGGTAGCTTGGGATTATGAAAGAGGAGAAAAACGGTAGAAGATTGGTTGAGGGCAGATTGGAGGGTAGAGGTTAACTTCCATAAATAAGGACTCTTTCGTTTAATAAAATGGCTGTGAAAAATCCAGACTGGTACAATCCCAGCATTTATATACCCCATTGTCCTTTTCAAAAATAGGTCCTCATGAATGGGTGAACATTGATATTCAATGGCATACGAGTGGTTATCCTTCTTTATAAAAATATCCGGTCTTTGCTTGATATCTGCTAAATATTTCTCTAGTTCGACATTCATATTACATCTTAGTAACCAACGGTATAAATTAGTCTTACCTGATAGATGATCTGCCGTTTCAGATTCAGCGGCTGCCTGGCAACTCTCTTTGGAACGATGGGCAAAATGTGGAATTGTATGAGGACCTGAACGATAAATGACTCGATTAAGACATGCAGGACAACGATACTCTTCCACAGGTTTATTCATAATAGTTCTTGCAGGGATTTGCTTGTTTTCTTTATTAATCGCAATGAGCATGTACAGTCTCCTTCCTATGTCTGATACATACTCTATTCCCGATTTTTATTCCTAACCCTTCACCCTAATTAAAATCTAATTGTCAATCTAATGAACAATTTTCATAAGTAATTTCAACATTATAGCATCGGAGATAACAATCTTGACAAAGATTCCAACATTCTCATACCAAAATTCCGTTCCTTAAATATTTCTATATGAAGCTCGTTAGAAACCAATAAATCATGTAAATAATCATTTACCAATGTTTGTACACTCTCCGTTTTATAGAGAAAAGCATTCACTTCAAAATTTAAATGGAAGCTTCTCATGTCCATATTTGAAGTACCTATGGAGGCAAGCTCACTATCTACAATCACGATTTTCGAATGCATAAAACCTTCACGATATTCATAGACTTTGACCCCTGCTTCTAGTAAGTCTGGATAATAGGATCTTGAAGCATGAAATACGATTCTTTTATCTGGGTTGCTTGGTACTAATAAGCGAACATCAACACCGCTTAATGCAGCAATTTTTATGGCTGAGAATATATCTTCATCCGGAATAAAATAGGGAGAAGCAATCCATACCGATTTTTTTGCTGAAGTAATCATAGAAAAGAAAATATTTTTAATGGTACTGTATTCATTATCTGGGCCACCTGATATAATCTGTACTCCTCCCATTCTTTTATCAATGCTCATCTGCTGAGGAGCAAGATACTCATCCGTCAAAAAGCTATGATTGGTCATATAATACCAATCCTGCACAAAAATGAGCTGCAAACTGCGTACCCCTTCTCCCATCAACATCAAGTGGGTATCACGCCAAAAGCCGAAGTTCTCATCTTTACCCAGATATTCATCTCCAATGTTTAAACCGCCAACAAATCCAATATTTCCATCGACCACAACGATTTTTCGGTGATTTCTGAAGTTGAATTTATTATTTAGAAAGGGAATCTTTACTGGACCAAATGGGACAACTTCAATCCCCCATTTTCTCATTTCATTGATATATTTCTTGGAAAGAGTCCATGAACCAACAGCGTCATAGAGAAATCGTACCTTCACGCCGTTTTTTGCTTTATTAATCAAGATATCTTTAATTTCGTTTCCTAGTGTATCATGGCGAACAATATAATATTCTATATGTATGTGATGTTTGGCTTGTAGTAACGCTTCTTTGATGGCATTAAACGTCTCTTTCCCATTCGTAAGGACCTTTGTATCAGTAGATAGAGAGATTGGTGTGTTTCCAATTTGTTCAGCAAGATGGAATAATTGCCTGTAATCCTGATTTTCATCAGAAATCTCCAGTAACTTCTTTTCTTTTTCCCCAGTTATGTCCATGTACTTTTGTTTATCTAAGAAATATTTCTTCTTAAAGATCTTTTCTTTTTGATAATTCCTACCAAATAGCAAATAAAATAAAAAACCAACAACAGGAAATGCACCTAAAACGATTAACCATGCAACCGTTTGTGTAGGGTGTCGATTCTCCATAAAAATGACAAAACCAATGAAAATAACGGATAAAGTAAACAATATACTTGCATATTGAATATATTCACCACTGTAATATTCATCATAGATAAAACCAATTACCCCTAAAATCACGATAAACAAAAGAACATTAATAAAATTCTTCATAATCCTCACCTTATCCGTTTCCTTAAATAACTTTCATTATCTATACCCAAATATTGACTTAATGACTCAAATACCCGCATTTCCCCCAAAAATAGTCTCTTTGTATGAAGTTATTAATAAAAAAGTGTACAAAAAAGCCGACTTCCAATAGGAAATCAGCCTTTAATAAATATACTTAAGCAAAGTATTGACTTACAGTTGAAAATACATCATTAGGTATGATTACTTTGCCGTATTCCTCGAGCCGATGGATTGTAACCACAGACTCATCTGCATATTCAAGTAAAATTGATAGCATATTATCAATTTCCTCTTCTGCAAAATCTCCATCCGGAAACTCAACATACAAATAATATATATTTTCAAAGGAGATTAGTTTGGTCATAACTCCTTGGATTCCATTTGTTTTACTTAACGCAATGACATCTTCAAAGTCTTTAAATGAAAGGACAAATTCCAACGTCTCATCCTCTGCTGTTTGCTCTTCTATTGCGTGATTAGTTTGAAAATGCTCTTCAAGCATAGATTCAATTTTCACATCAACAGAATTGGCGGGATCATCAATTGGCAAATCGAATTTATGACCATCCTTGGACAAGTGGGCTCTAGTGACTAAAATCTCCAACCCTTTTTCAAGAGCTTGGATTTGAATCCAGAGTGGTCCTTCGACAGTAAAATCCTCTTCTTCATGCACTTCGTCCATCATTTCCCAGAAAAGTTCCTCACTTCGATCACGATTATACCAGATCTCTTCTCGATCGAAGCCTCGCTTTTCAATATCTCCATATGAAATGTAGAATTTTACTGTATTCTCATTAATACGTTCGATTTCCATGATTCACTCTCTCCCTTCTGGTTTGAGGTAATTGAAGGGAAATACCCCCAAACTAGGTTGTTATATCTTTTCCCTGTTTTAAAAAATGTTAATCATGGATGTACTATTTATAAAGCAGGTGGTAGTTATATTTTATGATAAATTAAGAATAGTGGGAAACAAAAAGCCTATATTTCATAAAATAATTATGTCTAATAATTTAAGATACACCAAAAAACCCCTTGCTGTCCAGGCAGGGGGTTTTTAATTATAAAAAACTAATTGACTAAGCGCTGCGCTTCCCGTAGTTGAAATGTTCTTACTTTACGTGGTAAAAATCGTCTGATTTCATCTTCATTATAACCAACTTGCAGACGCTTCTCATCAATGATGATTGGTCTTCTTAGCAAGCCAGGATTCTGTTGTATGATATTAAACAATTCCTGTAATGGCAAATTATCAAGATTTACATTTAACTTTTGAAAAGTTTTTGAGCGCGTTGAAATGATTTCATCGGTACCATCTTCAGTCATACGTAAGATTTCTTTAATTTCATCAAGACTTAATGATTCAGAAAAAATATTTCGTTCTTTATATGGAATATCATGTTCTTCCAACCATGCTTTTGCTTTTCTACATGACGTACAGCTAGGTGATGTGTAAAGTGTAACCATTCCCTGTCACTCTCCCTATTCTTAAAGTTCCCTTATCCCGATTGAGCTATATATTTAACATTTTACAATGCTTATGTTACTATCTAAATTATAATTATTATAATTAAGAAATATATAAAATTATTATACATGATAAATTATGGAATGTGTAGAGATTTTTTTGAAAATGTTTCCTCGTTTACTAAATATTAAAGTTACTAACACATAAATGAAATAATTGTTATATTACTCCATTCCTTTGCACTATTTCATTTGACCTGTCCCTTTATATTCCGATATAATCTACTATTTATATACCCGAGAGCAAAACTGTTAAACATCCTCAAAAAAAAAGAAATTACAAGCTGGAGAATCTATCTTCAGCTTGTAATTTCTTTTAAAATATCTAATTTATCTTCTTTTATTTTCAGTGCTTTCTCAGTTGGTCTATATTTACCGCCATATAATTGTTCATCTTTATACGTGTGCAGTTCCCTATACACTTCCTGCATTGCTCTTAATACTTCTTGATCCATATCAGCATTTGGTTCTGGACTCCAATATAAAAGTTCTAATTCCACATCTTCGTTTGTGGCAAGAGAATTTTTAATGTAGGAAACAGTGTTTGCATGCTTGAATCCTTCTCGTTTATAGAAACGCAATCTTCTTGCTGTATCTTCTTCTGCCTCATCTGCAGGCTCTACCTCTAAAAATATCAGTTTACCCTTCAACTTCAATTTCTCTAAAACCTTTTTACCTGTTCCATTCCCTCTGGAATTACTCATCACATATAAATAATCTACAAAGATAAAATTCTCTCTTTCTGCATATAATAGGATATGACTTTTTCCTTCATCCAGAAAATAATCCTTCTTATCGTGATTAAGCAACATGTTTATATGTTCTTCAGATTTCATTTCTTCTTTTGGGAAATATTCGCAAAGTTTTTGATACCAGCTCATATGATGCACCTTCTCCTTCTCTATCTATTTCTATATTCCCTTTTTAGGGGATTATCTTCTATCGTCTTGATTAAGTTATTAAAGTTTTATTCACTATAGCGAACACTAGGCTTCTCATGCTAAATCATTCGAAACTATCACCTGCATGAAGGATATAGGGTACTATTTGTATAATATAAGTAAATAAAACCGAGTCACTTAACAACCAAGGTACATATTCCCTTTCCTACCACTTTTTAAACTATTAGAATACAATTGTAAAGAACTTCACAATTATGAAATATAAAAGGAGGAGCTAATGAGCCAGTATATCCTAGATTTCATTTTAGTAACCTGTTTAATTATTGGACTGACCGCTTTTATGGGTCCCCTAACGAATGGTATTGGTAATCTGATTTTCGGCAGGAAGCAACGCTCCAAATATGTTGTCCAATCCAATCACTCGACAGCCGGCTTTAACAAGGTTGGCGGCAAAGGTAACAAATAGCAGATTACAAGATTTTCATTATTTTATAGAATCAAAAATATCTATCTGTCCTGTGATTTACTATATAATCACTAAAACAACTATATTTATTACGATTTGTTTTAAGGTTCTGATGTTTACTCTTTTCAAGGTTGTAAAAAAGGATAGGCTTTTGACCAATCCTCTAGAATGTAGATAAAGTCCTTATTTTAAGGAACCTTGCCTTTCTTTATTTTTTTAGTTAACACTATTTTCTGCAGAATGGGATACTCCTTAATATATGCGCTTCCTCGGTATAACACAGAATTCTTTGTAGCTTTTATAATAAAAACAATTTCTCGAGAAAAAGCCAAAATAGGAATTCAGTTTGGAAGTTATTTAAGATGGAGATCTTTCGTCATGTCACTAATGGCCAATTTAGGGGAAGAAGGATTTCCTGAAATTAATAGAGTATATACTTATTACTAATCAAGCGCACTCCTTCTGGATAGATACAATCGAATTAACGAGGGGGAAATATAATGCGTTTCCCTGCAGAAGACTATGTACTGAATACCGTTCATACTATGAAAAAATTAACGTAGCCAAATCTGGAATAGCTAATAAATTAGCCTTCTGTGAATGACGGTTCCTTTCATTATAAATCAACATTACTATCCTTTTTATAAAGCCCACTATTCTTTTAGATCACTCCAACTTTAAAAAGCCTTATTACATATCAACTGTAATAAGGCTCTTGTTTTAGAACGAAATTTAGACAATTTTATTATTATTCTTCATTACTGCTTATAATCGACTCCTGTTGTATAGCGGTTTCCTGCATTCCATAATAAATACTCATTGATTCCTTCCTCTTTCAAGGCTCGAATTTGATCCTCTACCTCTTGTTTGCCATATGGCTTATAATTTCCTTTTCCTAACCATGGCGCTGTAAAATCCTGAATCCACGGCCTTGAGATTGGCGGCGTCTCTAAACTGCTTAATTTCTTATTTTCGAGTTTTGCATATTCTTTCACGAGCTTATATGGTTCTAAGTCAGGCTTGGAAATTCCAAAATAAGATGTCCAATGACTTGGATAGATCATTGAAGAAATAACATCGACATGCTCAGATATCTTGGAGAAGTTTTGTCCTATTCCAGGCGCTTCAGGAAGAGTGGCAGAGTAGCCAAAGATATCAACAGATACTTTTACCCCATATGGCTCCAATTCACTCTTAGCATACTCCACAAAGTCTGTGACGGCGTTTACACGGTGCTGTACATTGTCTACCGCTTTATCCCCATAATTACCTACTGAATATTTTAATTCTTTATCGCGCGTCTCAAAACCTTCCGGGAAGCGAACATAATCAAACTGGATTTCCTGGAAGCCCATTTCAGCTGCTTCTTTCGCAATCTCTACGTTATATTCCCAAACTTCTTTCACAAACGGGTTAACAAATGATTCTCCTCTGCCATTCTTCCATACTTCTTTTCCATCCAAGAATGACCATTCAGGTTTTTGTTTTGCCAAATAGCTATCCTTAAATACAGTTATTCTTGCAATTGGATATATCTCTCTTTTTTCCATATCTTTTAATAATTTTTCTGGATCTTTAATTAAATTTACGCCAGCCTTTGCATAAGATTTAGAGGCATCTGGCTTATAGGTTAAATTACCACGGTCATCCTTAATATCAATAACCATGGCATTTAAATCAGTAGATTCCACTAATTGAGCCAATTCATTATATTTACTGCCACCAGCAGAGTTTCCTGTCACATAAATGCCGCGAACAGCATCCGGATATGTAAATGAATAATTAGACTCCTTAATAAATCGGTTCATTCCATCAGGAAGTTCCTTATTTTCCAGAATAATTGTCTGTCCACTATGTAATCTAAACTCTTTTTCCGATCCTGTAGCAGCATAGGATACTTCTGCACACGACACTCCTATTAGTAGTATTGATAAAAACCCTGCCATTTTTCTAACCATTTCCATTCCCCGCATCACTCCTTATTATCACTATCATTATACCTCCTATTATGATGAAAAAACCTCTTGTCCACTCTTTTCCAAATATAAACCAAAAAGGCTATCCACAAGAGGATAACCTTTTTTGGTTAAATTACTATAATGTTCATAACCAAACTTAGGTAAATGAAACTTATTTGATATACGTTTTTTTATACTGCTCAAATTCTTTTAAAGAACATAATACATGATGTCCTGGAGCTACTTCACGCATTTCTAACTCTTCATTCTCATCATAATTATGAACTTCCGGATTATAAGGTTTTCTTCTGCGTGTCCGTTCACTTTCCGGATCCGGTAGTGGAATGGCAGAAAGCAATGACTGGGTATATGGATGCATTGGGTTTTTATATAAATCTTCACTATCGGCTACTTCAACCAATTTACCATAATACATTACACCAATACGATCACTAATGTATTTAACCATTGACAAGTCATGAGCAATAAACAAATAGGTTAAGCCCTTTTCTTTTTGAAGCTTTTTCAAAAGGTTAACCACCTGCGCCTGGATGGAAACATCCAAAGCTGAAATCGGCTCATCCGCAATAATAAATTCAGGATCCACTGCCAACGCACGGGCAATTCCAATCCGTTGACGCTGGCCACCAGAGAATTCATGCGGATAACGGTTCGCATGCTCACGGTTAAGACCTACTGTTTCAAGAAGGTCATATACGCGTTTCATACGGTCTTCTTTATTTTTCGCCAAACCGTGTATATCGATTCCTTCTGCAATTATATCCGCTACAGTCATACGAGGATTTAATGAAGCGTAAGGATCCTGGAAGATCATTTGCATCCCACGGTTAAATTGCTTTAAATCTTTACCTGATTTTTTGCCGTGGACTTTTTTCCCTTTAAAAATAACTTCTCCGCCACTCAAATCATATAAACGGATAATGGATCTACCTGTTGTTGATTTACCACAACCGGATTCTCCCACAAGACCAAGGGTTTCGCCTTTAAAGATATCAAAAGATACGCCATCTACGGCTTTAACCATATTAGGTTTACCAACATTAAAATATTGTTTAAGTCCTTTGACTTCGATAATTTTTTCTTTTGTAGCCATGTTAGTTAACCCCTCCTACTAATACCGGTTTTTCAAAATTGGAGGCCATATGGCGAATACGCTGTTGGACGAGCTCCGGTGGTGTCACCTTTGGTGCATCCGGATGCAGGAGCCATGTTTTAGCAAAATGAGTATCTGAAATTTGGAACATAGGTGGTTCCTTCTCATAATCAATTGCTAAGGCATATGGATTCCTTGGTGCAAATGGACATCCCTTTGGAGGATGGATTAAATCGGGCGGAGTACCTGGAATCGCAGTAAGCTCCACATCTCCACTATTATCTAAACTTGGCATAGAGGATAACAGCCCCCATGTGTATGGATGACGCGGATCATAGAAAATTTCATCTACTGTTCCAGTCTCAACAATTTGGCCACCATACATAACCGCCACACGGTCAGCTACGTTTGCAACGACTCCCAAATCATGTGTGATAAAAATTATGGATGTATCAATTTTATTTTGTAAGTCCTTCATTAATTCAAGGATTTGCGCCTGAATGGTAACGTCCAATGCAGTTGTAGGCTCATCGGCAATCAACACTTTAGGATTGCATGATAAAGCAATCGCTACAACCACACGTTGTCTCATCCCCCCTGAGAATTGGTGAGGATACTGGTTCATTCGAATTTCAGGCTGGGCAATCCCTACTAATCTTAACAACTCAATTGCTCGTTCACGAGCTGTTGCTTTGCTTAAGTTTTGATGTTTGATTAAACCCTCCATAATTTGCTTGCCAACTTTCATGGTTGGGTTTAATGAAGTCATTGGATCCTGAAAAATCATGGACATTTCTTTTCCACGGATTCGTTGCATTTCTTTTTCCGTCATTTTAACAAGATCACGATTTTCTCCAAAAAGAATTTGTCCCTCTTTTATACGTCCTGGAGGATTAGGAATTAATCTCATTAATGCCTTTGTTGTAACGGATTTTCCGGAACCGGATTCTCCTACAATTGCTAGTGTTTCCCCTTTGAACAGGTCAAAACTAACTCCACGTACAGCCTTAACTTCACCACCATAGGTATCGAAGGAGACATGCAAATTTTTTACCTCTAGTAATTTTTCCATTAGAATTCTCCTCCCCTATTATTTCCTCATTTTTGGATCTAGCGCATCACGAAGACCATCAGCCAATAAGTTAAAGCTTAAAATTAACATACTGATAGCCAAGGATGGAATAATTAGTAGATACGGATAGGATTGTATATATCTGAATCCATCATTTACCAAAGAACCTAAAGAAGCTTCAGGTGCAGCAATTCCCAATCCGATAAAGCTTAAGAATGCCTCGGTGAATATGGCACTTGGAATTGTAAACATCGATGTAACAATAATAGGTCCTAATACGTTTGGTATTAGATGTTTGAATATTAAACTCCTATTTGAAGCACCGAGTGTTTTTGATGCAAGTACATACTCCTGATCTCTTAATTTCAAGAATTGTCCCCGCACCATCCGGGCCATTCCAATCCAACCGGTTATGACCATGGCGAGTGTAATAGAAAGCACCCCTGGTTTTTCAAAGATCAAAATCATCAGAATAACTACTATAAGATATGGAATCCCAACGAGTACTTCAATAATACGCTGCATGACAGCATCAATTCTCCCGCCGAAAAATCCAGAAATACCTCCATAGGTTATACCAATAAAGAATTCAATCACGGCGGCTAAAATAGCGATATACAAGGAGATTCTTGCACCGTACCAAATCCTTGTCCATTGGTCACGCCCCAAATCGTCTGTACCAAACCAGTGATATCTATCTTCAATTCCTTTTTCTTCGTAAACATTTACCCCATTTTTATCTACACCATCAAAAGGAAGCCAGCTAATGTTTTCTAAGCCCTGAACACGAGGAGGCAATTTAGAATTCGGCAAGTCTTGCTGCTTATAGGTATACCCTGAGGTCATTGGTGCAAAAATCGCCAAAAGGAGAAAAATTACTACCATGATTAGACCAAATAGCGCTCCTTTATTCTTAATCAAATGTCTCCATGCGTCTTGCCAAAATGTCAGGCTGGGACGAACAATCTTCTCTGATTCATGAGATTCTTGTCCAACCACCTTAAACAAATCAGGAGAAAGATTTTCGTTTTTAAGATTATTTTCCATTATTTTTTCCCCCCAGCTAGGCGGATACGAGGATCAACAATTCCATACATGATGTCCACCAAGAAGATTACAATAATAAATAGCGCACTGTAGAAAATTGTAGTACCCATAATAGTCGGGTAATCATTCATATTAATAGAAGCAACAAATTGTTCCCCTAATCCAGGAATAGCAAAAATTCGTTCAATTATCAACGTTCCGGTCATGATATTAACAGCCATCGGACCAAGAATCGTAATAATTGGAATCAGCGCATTTCTGATACCATGCTTAAATACCACACCAGCGTTGGATACACCTTTCGCTTTTGCTAGAGTAATATAATCAGACCCCATAACTTCCAGCATTTCAGATCTCATAAAACGGGCAATATTCGCTATTACACCCGCAGAAAGTGCCAGTGTCGGCAAAACCGTATATTCAAATCCATCCCAGAAAGCAACCGGAAAGATTTCATATTTAACGGCTAAGAAATACTGTAAAAATGCAGCAAAGACGAAGGATGGGATCGAAACACCCAGTACGGCAATAACAGTGGCACCATAATCTATCCATGTGTTATGACGCAGTGCAGCAATTATTCCTAACATTAGGCCAACAATTGTTCCTAAAATTAAAGCCTGCAAACCCAAATGAGCTGAGTTTGGTATACGTGTAGCAATTAATTCTGTAACCGGTCTGTTGTCATACTGGAAGGACGTTCCCAAATCCCCTTTAACTAGATTTGTCATATAAGTAACATACTGCTTCGGCACTGGGTCATTTAATCCATATTTTTCATAGATAATCTCTTTTTGCTCAGCAGTTAGTTTTTCCTGATTTTTCAGCGGAGATCCCGGCAGCATTTTCATCAAGAAAAAGGTAGCAGTTGTAATAACAAATAGGGTAATAATCATGTAGAATATCCGTTGTAATGTATATCGCAGCATATATAGCCCCCCTTTTTCATTTTTCTGTAATTATTTATTTATTCTGAATTTTTCCCTATAACTAGGGAAAAGGAGAGTACATGACCGTTTCAGGCATGCACTCTCCCATTCAGGCACACGAGCATTTATTCCTCGATTGATACCCACTTGTAGCTGTAATCTCCACCAAATTGATGGCTGTATAGGTTTTTAACTTTCTTATTCATAGCAAAGGATTGACCACGTTGGTAAATTGGACTGATTGCTGCATCTTCTTCAAGTAGAATTTTTTCTGCTTTTTGCAATGCTTCCCAACGTGCCGGTAAATCACTTAAAAGAGTAGATCCAGCATCTTTAACCAATTTGTCATATTCTTTATTACTATATTCCATTTGGTTATGAGCTCCACCAGTTACAAACATATCAATGAAGGTCATTGGATCTTGGTAATCTGGGCCCCAACCAGCATAAGAGAAGTCATAATCCCCTTTAGATTCTAGGTCAAGTTTTTGTTTAAATGGTTGTTGCTTAAGGGTAACTGTAAGTCCTGGTAGAGCAGTTTCAAGTTGTTCTTTGATATACTCACCAGTTTTCTTAGCAGAATCACCATCATAGTTTAGCAATTCAAGAGTAACTTTGGATTCGCCGATTTCTTTCAAACCTTTTTCCCAAAGCTTCTTAGCTTCTTCTTTATTTGTAACGTTCATATCACCGTTCGCTTCACGGAAGTCTTTTCCATCCGGACCTTTAACAAAATCCTTAGGTACTAGGTAATAGGCAGGTACAGAACCATTGTTTAAAATAGTATCTACAAATTGTTTTTTATCATATGCCATATCAATTGCTTTACGAATATTAACGTTTGCTAAAACTTTATTCTTTTGATTGAAACGCATGAAGTATACAGAAGCTTCTTTTTCTGTCAAAAATTCAGGTTCTGAACTAAAGCGATCAACGTTTTCAGCTGTTAAGGTTACACGGTCAACTTTACCAGTATCATAAAGGTTTACAGCAGTATTGCTATCTTTTACGATCCTGAAGTTGATCTTATCCAGTTTCACCGTATCTTTATCCCAGTATTGATCATTTTTAGAAAGTGTGAAGCTCTCTTCATGTTTCCACTCAGTCATAGCGAATGGTCCATTATAAAGTGTTGTATCTGCCTCAAGACCAAATTTTTCGCCTTGTTCTTCAACGAATTTTTGATTTTGTGGCATGAATGTTCCGAAAACTAGAAGAGATTGGAAATAAGGAATTGCGTTTGCTAATTTAACTTCAAGTGTATAATCATCAACTGCTTTAACACCTAGCTCTTCCACTTTCTTTTTACCAGTGTTGACTTCTTCTCCATTTTCGATTACATACATCATATATGCGTATTCAGCTGCTGTGTCAGGATTTACAGCTCTTTGCCAAGCATAAACGAAATCATTAGCTGTAACAGGGTCGCCATTTGACCATTTAGCATCTTGACGAAGTTTGATAGTAAAAGTTTTACCATCTTCACTTACCGTTGGATCGCCCTCAGCAACACCCGGAACAACTTTGTCTCCCTCAGTTAAACGGTATAAACCTTCCATCGTATTGTTCATAACGTTGAAAGAAACAGCGTCAGTTGCTTTTACAGTATCCATAGACGGTATTTCGGAGGTTTCTACCAAGTTAAGAACTTGTTCTACCTCTTTCTTTCCACCATCTTTGCCGCCTGTCTCATCGTCACCGCCAGAACAAGCTGCCAAGAATGTGCTCAAAGCAAGAATCATTACAAGAAATAATGAGAATTTTTTTGCTTTCATACTAGTAAATGACCTCCCTATTCTTTTTTTTACTCTTCCATAATTTTCAGAAGATTTCGTAACCAATCATAAAACGTTTCAGAATTTTTTGCAATCTTTTTTTTACATTTTGTTTACGAACATATGTCATTT
>JAZUQD010000050.1:0-3450 GCA_045605505.1 Pradoshia sp. | reverse complement strand
GCATTTCCATTTTTGAATTCATTAGGTTTTTGGTTGTTTTTCTTTGGAGGAGTCTTTTTAAACTTATCTTGGTTTATGGGCGGAGCGCCTGATGCCGGATGGACATCTTATGCATCTCTATCGTTGGCTTCTGAAGGCCACGGTATAGATTTTTACATACTGGGGCTTCAAATATCGGGGATAGGCTCGTTAATAGGGGGAATTAACTTCCTGGCCACGATTATTAATATGAGAGCACCTGGAATGACGTTTATGCGTATGCCGCTTTTCACGTGGACAACATTTGTGGCATCTGCCTTAATTCTATTTGCGTTCCCGCCGCTTACAGTTGGTTTGACACTAATGATGTTTGATCGCATGTTTGGTTCGAGTTTCTTTGTAACGGCTTTAGGTGGAAATACAATTATTTGGGAACATTTATTCTGGATCTTTGGACATCCGGAAGTATATATTTTAATTCTTCCTGCATTTGGGATATTCTCTGAGATTATTCCGACTTTCTCAAGAAAAAGATTATTTGGATACTCATCTATGGTCTTTGCAACCATTTTAATCGGTTTCCTAGGCTTCATGGTATGGGCTCACCATATGTTTACGGTTGGTCTTGGACCAGTCGCAAATGCGATATTCGCAGTAGCAACAATGGCGATAGCTGTTCCGACTGGTATAAAGATCTTTAACTGGATTTTCACGATGTGGGGTGGTCAGATTACGTTTACGACCCCTATGTTATACGCCGTTGCATTTATTCCATCTTTTGTAATGGGTGGAGTAACTGGAATTATGAATGCCGCAGCTCCGGCTGACTATCAGTATCATGATAGCTATTTCGTTGTTGCCCATTTCCACTATGTTATCGTCGGTGGAGTAGTGCTGGCCTTGTTGGCAGGTACACATTTTTACTGGCCAAAAATATTCGGTACAGTATTGAATGAATTCTTGGGTAAAATCACATTCTGGTTATTCCTAATCGGATTCCATTTAACATTCTTTGTTCAACATTTCCTTGGATTAATGGGAATGCCTAGACGTGTTTTCACTTATTTGGACGGACAGGGATGGGATAATGGCAACTTAATATCTACTGTCGGTGCATTCTTGATGGCTGTAGCAGTCATTATATTATTAGTTAATATCGTAGTTACATCAGTTAAAAATGTTAAAGTCGGTAATGATCCATGGCAAGATGGACGTACACTTGAGTGGGCTATTTCTTCACCGGCTCCTGAATATAACTTTGAAAGATTACCATTAGTAAGAGGATATGATGCATGGTGGCTTGAAAAAATGGAAGGCAGAAATGCGATGACACCGGCTGAACCTCTTGGTGATATCCATATGCCTAACAATTCAATTCTTCCTGTTATTATTTCTTTTGGATTGTTTGTTGCTGCATTTGGGGCGCTTTATAATGCAACGGATAAAGAATGGACAGTTCCAGTAATGGTAATTGGTTTGTTAATTACCTTTACAGCGATGCTCATCCGTTCTGTTAAAGATGACCATGGGTATCATATCCACAAAGAAGATTTGGTATCTCCTAATGCTAAAAATGATAAGGGGGTTGAGATGTAATGAATGCAGGGCAAAAATTCACACCAGAAACATGGCCATCTCACCCTGAGAAACACACAGATGACGGAAAGCATAAATTTTTAGGCTTTTGGCTTTTCCTCGCTGCAGAGACAGTGCTTTTTGCTTCATTATTTGCAACATACTTAGCTTTAAAAGATAGTGTGCCGGCTAATAAGGAAATGACTCTAGCCAAAGATTTATTTGATATGCCACTGGCGTTTATTGCTACTATGCTGCTGTTAACCAGCTCATTAACCAGTGTATATGCGATATATCATATGAGAAACTATGATTTCAAACAAATGCAGTTTTGGCTGTTAATCACTGTTTTATTAGGGGCTGCTTTCCTGGGCTTAGAGATTTACGAATTTAATCATTATGTGCATGAATACCATCACACATTTACAGGTTCTGCATTTGGATCCGCCTTTTACACATTAGTCGGCTTCCATGGTGCCCATGTAACCTTTGGATTATTGTGGATTATTACCTTAATGCTCCGTAATTCGAAACGTGGCTTAAATCTGTATAATGCACCGAAATTTTATGTTGCGAGTCTGTACTGGCATTTTATCGATGTTGTATGGGTATTCATATTTACAGTCGTTTACTTAATGGGAATGGTGGGGTGATGATAAATGGAAAATCAACCTAAAACACATCTTAGTAAGGAAGCTCTTAAATATAGACGTAAGAAAAATGCGGAAGATATGAAGATGCAGGTTATTACATTTATTATGATGATCTTTCTAACCTTAATTGCGTTCTTCGCAGTAGGTTATGATGGATTTTCTAAGTGGTTCGTTTTACCATTCATCATGTTGCTTGCAGTAATCCAGGTCATTTTTCAGCTCTATTATTTCATGCATATGAATAAAGAAGGACATGGAACGATGGCAGGATTTATGTATACCGGTTTACTGATCGGTGTGACTACTATCCTTGCATTTGTATTAATTGTTTGGATTTAAGATGGAATCGGCTTAACTTGTTAAGCCGATTTTTTTTAGAAACTAAAAATATAATAGTGGCAGGAAAACTAATTACGAGGTGAGATAAATGGATTTGAATATATTTGGATTTAGGGCTCTTTGGAGTCCTTACCTGTTGCTCGTGACACTATTAATCATAGCCTTCTATTTTTATATCACCTATTTTAAAGCGGGTGACCAATTCAAAAAGAAAGAAGCTATATACTTCTCTATAGCTATGATTCTTTTATATATAATAAAGGGTTCGCCAATAGATTTGTTGGGACATCTTTCTTTCACGATTCATATGGTTCAAATGGCTTTTTTATTTTTAGTTATTCCGCCATTTTTTCTATTGGGATTGCCGGATTGGCTACTAAAAAAGTTCGTATTTAAAAAATGGTTTTTAATGATTACACAACCATTGATTACATTGATTTTTTTTAATGGGCTGTTTTCTTTTTACCATGTGCCATCCATTTTTGATATCGTTAAAGTCAATATGTTGCTTCATGGTCTTTTTACAATGGTATTGTTTATTTCCTCGCTTTTCATGTGGTGGCATCTAGTTAATAAAATCGAAGAAAGCCAGCGATTATCAGGATTAAAGAAAATCGGCTATATCTTTGCCAATGGTATATTAATCACACCGGCCTGTGCGCTTATCATCTTTTCTAAAGATCCCATGTATGCAACCTATGCAGATCCAGCTGTGTGGATGGAGGCAATGAAACTGTGTGTTCCTGCCGGTACCTTATCCGCATTGGACTTAAGCAGTCCTCAAATGTTTATCAATATGCCGGCTGTTGAAGATCAGCAAACAGGTGGTGTTATTATGAAAGTAATTCAAGAGATAGTATATGGCATTATCCTGGCTACAACTTTCTTTACTTGGTTTAAAGAC
>JAZUQD010000049.1:0-5189 GCA_045605505.1 Pradoshia sp. | reverse complement strand
ATTTTTCAATAAATATCCCTATGCGATTATTATGGATCTCATTGTCTGCAACCTCTACATTCCTTGAGTCATACAGTAGTAGTCCTTGGGAATTTACATTCTCATTGTTTTGGGAGAATATATTCTTTCGTACAATCGCTTTTTCCGCTCCCATAATCATAGCCCCAGTAAAATTATCAACAGATTCATTTTCTTCGAGTAAACAAGAATTGGAATACATTAAATGCACCCCATAATGGGCATCACGAATGTCATTTTGTTCAAATATATTATGATGACTGTATTCTACATAAAATCCATCTTGAACACTTCGAATTGAATTCCTACTGAACACATTGTGACTAGATTCCCATAAATGAATAGCATGACCTTCAGAAGTCCCCGTAAATGAACTATCTTCCACAATTACATGATTGGCTTTATCCAGTTTAATACCAACTCCAGCAGATTTTATCGTTAATCCGTTAAGATTATGGTCATCCCCCGAAAGAACCATTGCAGCCTCATCTTTCGGCATGTTGGCGGCGTTAATTTCAACATTTTCCATCTCAACCTTTTGACCTGTAATCGTTATAAAGGATTGATCACCCGTAAAAGTTAAAACCGTATCTTTTGTACCTTTAATCGTAATTGGTTTCGTAATGGTAATTGGCTCTTCATAGGTACCACTTTTAACCATTAACGTTCCCCCAGCGGGTGTTTGGTCGATTTGCTGTTGAAGAGTAGCAGAGTCTGCTAAAATACTCGGATTATAAATCATCCATAACATTATGTGTAATACAAAAACACGTAAACCCTTCCTCATAAGACCACCCTTTTATCAATCACCATGTATTCACCCCCGTAAAGTTGATGGATGATAATATGGATTTTATTTATATAATTATTTTACTCGAATAATAATTCTGAATTCCAGTAAAAAGGTATATCTGACACAAGAGGTATTTTTATTAAAAAATCAAATATTCCATGATATTAATATTTACAGAAGAAGATTGTACCGTAGAAATTATTTCTTCAAAAATAACTGGATATAAATTACAATAAGAAGAAATGATTACTATACAGTTGTTCCATACATATAAATCCTTTTTCTTAAAGCAATTCACCTTTAACCTCAACGGCTAATTTATAATAGACAGATTTCGGCATACTCTTTAATAAATTACATGTTTTATTAATTTGTTCCAAAGCTTCATCCTTATCTCCCTGTTGATTCAAACAAAGAGCTATATATATTCCAGCAGAGTGCACCATCCCTACATCAATAGGATGAATTAACATATTAGATAATTGGCATTTACGTAAACTTTCCAAAGCTTGATCTACTTTACCTAGGCCAAATAGGGCTTTTCCATGTTCCAGATAAAAGAGTTCTTCTATTTTATCTGGCATCCCTGCATATTCTTCTAGATAGGTTAAAGCGGTTGAATAGTCCTTTGTTAATTCATTATGATAAACCGCATATAAAATTGGGAACACCATCAGTGCTATCCTGTTTTCCGAAAAAATCGCATATTGCTCAGACTTTCTTATTAATCTAAGAAACTCCTGATCATCCTTCATCACAAGAGGATAATTGGAAGCAATCCTGTATATATCATCCATTCGATAATAGACATTCGTTTCATTTGATAGTTGAATAGCTTCCTGCATTTTCAAATGGGCTTTTTCATATTCTTCCAAAGCCAATAAGTCGATCCCTTCATCCAGCAAAAGCTTTAATTGAAAAACAATATTTTCTTCAAGACCATTACCAGTGTAGTTCTTTCTGATTTCATCCAGGCAGGATAAAGATTCATTCCATTTTCCAAACCATAAGCAATATTGATGATAGAGCCATAATGTTTCAGCACTGTCTAAGAATAAAGAGTTCTTCTGAAAATAGGCAGCTGCCAGTTCAATATATGTATTCATATTAGGTTTATCTAATTGAAAGCCCGCTTCCGCATACAGACTGTATAATTTAGCTTCAATGACGCCCTGGGGCATATTGTCTGAAACTATCTTAGATAATTTATCGTAAATAGCGGAATATTTTTTTTGATTACGCTCATCTTTGATTTCTTTGAGTAACGGTAAATAATTTTCTTTTTCAGTTAGAAGATCACCCGGTTCACAACCAAGTTGTTCAGCTATATAAGCAAGTACGCTCATCGAAGGGGTAGCTTTACCATTTTCAATTTGGCTTAACATCCCTTTTGTCAATCGCTCTCCAGCCAATTCAGATTGAGTCAGTCCCATTGATTTCCGTAAAGTTCGTATTTTATCGCCAAGCATGATACTCCCTCCTTATGGAAAGTATACGGTAATGTATTCCAATTCACAAATAAAAGTTTAATTATTTTAAACTTTCTGTTGACTTACCAAAATATGTATTTATATAATAAGTTTAATCATATTAAACTTTTAATTTAAAGGAGAAAAGCCCATGAATGCAGGTTATACGGAAGCAGAGCAAGATCGTTTAAGCGCAAGGAATATTTTATTATTTGTCACAGGAAAATTCATCTCGTTGTTTGGTTCAAGTATCTATTCGTTTGCCATTGGATTATATATTTTGAAAATCACCGGTTCAGGTACGAGCTTTGCGCTTGCTCTTGTATTTGCCTCTGTCCCTCGGATTATCTTCGGACCAATCGCCGGTACACTGGCAGATCGCTATAATCGAAAAATGATCATCATCTCATCTGAAATATTAAGTGGATTACTCATGTTTTTCATGATTGGCTACTCTCAATTTTTTGGATTTCCTCTTGCATTACTATATACATCAGAGGTTCTGCTCGGGATTTTTTCTACTTTCTTTTCTGTGACTGCATCTTCTACGATTCCCTCAATGGCTGGGAATAAATCTATACAAAAGGCAGGATCTTTAAATCAATCAGCATCCTCCCTTGCCGGAATTTTGGGGCCAATTATAGCTGGTATTTTATATGGCTTCTTAGCAATTGAAGAAATCATACTATTAACTGGAATCACTTTTTCACTGGCTGGTGTCATTGAATTATTCATTATTTTTAACCTTTATACGGAGAAGGCGGAGAAACAAGAAAAGACGCCATTCATGCAAAGTTTGACTGAAGGTTTCTCGTATTTAAAAGAAAATGTATTTCTATTCTCCCTGCTAAAAGTATCTCTTTGGATTAACTTCTTCTTTGCGGGTATAAATGTTGCCATCCCCTACATCCTGAACACTTCACTGGAATTTTCTTCACAATCATATGGAATTGCTGCTTCGATGGTTTCCGTTGGTGCCCTTATCACTTCATTAATTATTTCACAACGCCCGGAAATGAAAAATAAATTAAAGAAAATCCGCCTTGGCTTAATTGGGTTGGCTGTACTAGTCATGATGATTGGCTTGCCACCTATGCTCCATTTGACTTCACAGATTGTCAATATCAGTTACTATATCATCGTCCTTGGGGTGATTGGTTCTATCGTCATGATCGTAAATATCCCGATTCATGTATTAATCCAGCGCACAACCCCGAGTCATTATCTTGGACGGATATTTGGATTGGTCGAAACCATTGCATCTGCTATCTCTCCACTCGGGATGATCCTGTTCGGCGTTTTGCTCGACTATATCCCATCTTATGTGATCCCGCTCATTACCGGATTTTCATTACTCTTAATCAGCATGATTGCTATGTCAAAAGTAAAAGAACCAAAGGAAGTCGAATTAGCAAGTTAATAAAGGAAAAGCAAACGACCCAGCTGGATTGTTGTCCAGCTGGGTTATTTTTATGTGATTTATGATTTAATACTGAACATAAGGTTTCCTTATCCATTTTCAGGGTGTATTTAAATCATTCCTCCCTGATTCAGTTGAGTCCACCCTTAATGTTACAGATTTGAATGTTGATATAGCTTGAATCCAGCCAAATTCAGACATAATCCGGCCGATTCTTTTGCGAATTCCAGCCAAACTTAGCTTTTATTCAGCCAATATCTCATCTAATCCGGCCAATCTAAGCCATATTCCAGCCGATCTCTTAAATGACTCTCCCTCCCTTTTTAGCCAAAGCTGTCTCGCTGCCAAAATAAAAAGGCTCCTTCACGCTGCATATCACTAGCATGAAGAAGCCTCAAACTCTTACTTTGTATTAATTTTTCTCAGGAAATGCCTTGGAATATAAATTATATCCACCATCAAGATTCTGAACTTTAATACCATTTCCTTCAAGTATTCTGGTAGCTAAATAGCCTCTCATTCCTACTTGGCAGGTAAGATACAAATCTTTATCAGTCGGAATCTCTGATAAGCGTTCTCTTAGTTCATCTACAGGTATATTAATCGAACCGGCAATTGCTCCTTTAGCAACCTCCTGTGGCGAACGAACATCAATTAAGTAGCCGCCGTTTTCCACAATGTCATCAATTTCATGCCATTGTACTGTGCTGGCCATTCCTTCTATAATATTTGTAGCTGCATATCCAGCCATATTTACCGGATCTTTTGCCGAGGAATATGGTGGAGCATACGCAATCTCGATATCAGGAAGATCCAACGCTGTTAATCCACCTTTTATAGCTGTGGCGATGACATCAATACGTTTATCCACACCGTCTTTCCCAACAGCCTGTGCTCCATATATTTTCCCTGTTTCCTTATCAAAAATAAGTTTTAAGTGCAGTTGGGAAGCACCTGGGTAATAACCTGCATGGCTGCTTGGTGCTACATGGACAACTTCATAAGGAATACCTAAGCGTTTCAAAGTCTTTTCATTGTTTCCAGTCGAAGCGACTGTTAAATCAAACACTTTTGCAATGGAAGTACCTAGAGTCCCACTATATATACTTTCTTTCCCATGAATATGATCAGCTACTAAACGACCTTGACGATTCGCTGGCCAAGCTAGCGGTACATAGGTATCCGTACCGTTAATGTAATCTTTAACTTCAATTACATCACCAACCGCATAAATAGAAGGATCGGAGGTTTGCAAATGCTCATTGACTTTTATTGCATCACGGATTCCCAGTTCAAGACCGGCTTCTTTGGCAATGGTGCTTTCCGGTTGAACGCCAATCGCTAAAAGAATCATATCCGTCTCTACTTCCCTGCCACTTTTCAATCGGATGACACGGCCATTCTTCTCAATAGCTGAAACGCCATCTTCTAGGACTAGACGAACTCCCCTATCTTTCAAATGGGTATGGACAATCTGAGCCATTTCCAG
>JAZUQD010000048.1:0-4834 GCA_045605505.1 Pradoshia sp. | reverse complement strand
GTTGTCAGATTTGCTTGTAGCTGGTGTTACTAATCTGTTATACAACTCTAACGCTTCCGGACCTGCAATTGCGTTGACGATTTCAACTGAATCATTCGGTCGAAGTCGGATCGTAGCCATGTCGTTCTGTGAGCCAAGGAGTTGGCTGTGGGTGTTGTCTTCCTAAGACCGCTTGGCCTCCGACTTTGTCGAAATTGAAAGGAGAAAAGAAATGGCAAATGTAACAAACGACGCAATTATTGTAAGTGTGGATTTCACTAACGGAAGAGACAACGACGTAATGGTTGTTGGAAGAAGACGACCGAACGATTCAGTTGAAATCATCAACGCAATTGCAGGTCCGGAAGCGTTAGAGTTGTATAACAGATTAGTAACACCGGCTACAAGCGAATCTGACAACTCTCTTAATTTTTCCAAAACGGATATCCAAAAATAAGGAGCGACTATGAGAGAAATAATTATATTTGATCAGGACGATTTAGTTAGACTTTGTCTCGGAGCGGAAGTAAATCATGTAATGCGGGATGGAAGACGCTTTACTTATGTGAGTGAGCAAGGTCACGAGAAAATGTTGAACGATTTGGATTCCTCGGACAACTCCATTAATTTTTCCAAAATGGATATCCAGGTAATTCGTGAAATATTCACAAAAATAATTAACGAAATAAAAGGAGGACTAAAAGATGGACGGAATGACAGACGGTTATAAGGAAGTATATTTTGACAAGTATTGCAAAACTTGCAGGCATGAAAAAGTTGAGGAGAAAGAAGATCCTTGTCACGAATGTTTGAATGAGCCGGCTAGGATGAATTCTCACAAACCAACTAAATGGGAGGAGAAGTAATGTGTGAAGGAACTGATCACATGTTGAACGAAAGGAGACTAAAGAGAAACTATGCGTAGAAAATTCAAACAACACTATCGCAGGTGGAAGGTATGGAGAAAAACTAACGATAACGGAAAGTTATATCAGTTCATGGTTTTACTCGGGGTTATCAAATCACCTACTATGAGTTACACTTTGTTACCTTACGAACGCCCAACAAAATTCTTCTATGAAAATGATGAATTCTGTGAATGTGGCGAAGTAGAACGCGGTTTGAGATAGGAGGAAAATTATGGCTTGTAAATGTTCAACGTTCGATCCTGAAGAAGGACGATATTATTGTAGTGTTTCTGGTGATCAATGTATGTATTACATTCCAAACAGTAAACAATGTGCAGAGGATTATGGTGAGGGTCCGGATGCTGTAGATGAGGAGGAAGACAATGTCTAAACTAATAATGATCAATTCCGACGGTACCGAAACACTATTAACAAACGGAAGTGTTATTGTTGGTGTAGACTTATCGGAAACAGAAGATCTAACAGCATCATATGGTGAATTTTTAACATCCCCTACCGAAGTCGAATTTGAATGCGAAACTCGGTTGGATACTAAAAGTTTATGGTTGTTGCTGACTGGTGAAAAAATCAGTAACAACTGGCTCAAAATGCATGGCGGAATTATGACTCGTAAGAGTTATGACGAAAGAAAAGGAAGGAGAAAGAAAAATGGTTAAAAATAATAAGGTAGATGACGACAACAGAATGTTAATCGGACACTTCAAAGTTCGAGACGGATATGTTGGTACTATAGAATATGACTGCGAGACCGGAATAATTTATGGACATGTGATAGATATCGACGAAATTATTGAGTATTCGGGTTATAATATTCGTAGTGCATATAATAACTATCTCATAGCTGTTGATAATTATGTAATTAGAAAAGGAGAAAGAGAAATGGTAGGAACAGTAAGTAAAACAAAAGAAGAATTATTAAAAGAAGAACTTGAGCTGAAAAACAACGAGGTCAAAGACCTGAAAGAGGAATTGAAGAGATTGGAAAAGTACAAACAATATGACGATATGGCTGATGAGATGAAAGGCATGCAGGATAGTTTTGTTCGTGCTGGATTCTCAGAGGATCAGGCTTTCATGATGCTTATGAAAATGGTCGAAACTGCTGCTGTTATGGCTAGAAAACCTATCTTATTTTAATTGATATTTGGAAGGAGAAAGATAGTATGAAATTAAGAAAAAGTGTAGTTGTATTATTATGCTGTATGGTTATATTTACAGCTGTCGGTTGTTCATCAGAAACAGAATCCGCAGAATCAATTATAACTGTTAAATCTATTAACGGTGAAGTAACTGTATACAGAGATATAGTTGGTACTGACGCTTTAGTAGAAATTGGCGACGGACTTTATTACGACTCTATTACTGGTATTGTATATTG
This sequence comes from Pradoshia sp., assembly GCA_045605505.1. Classification (GTDB taxonomy): domain Bacteria; phylum Bacillota; class Bacilli; order Bacillales; family Pradoshiaceae; genus Pradoshia. The sequence continues at coordinate 2,548 of JAZUQD010000048.1, read as the reverse complement.
GTGGAATGGTATTTTTTCTAGAACTTATAGCGCTACAGTACCCACCCCTTATTACTCCTCGAACGGCCTACTCTTTAGATATATTCCCGAAACTAAAACATTAGAAGAAATCAAACCAATCGAATAGAAAAGGAGAAAGAACATGATCAAACAACTTAAAACAAAACTGGGCCTTATTGAAGAGCCTAAACATGAAATGAAGATGGAGAGAATCCTGACTCAGAACGCGAGGGTTAATGCTGGTAATCGTGAGATGTCCAGAGCTGAACGTGAAAAAATAGCCAATTATATTAAAGGTATGAACCAGGAAGAACTGAAAATCGTAATGGATAATGTTCCAATCGAATTGTGTCACAACAAGATCGGTGAGGAATTGAAAAACTTTAAAAAGATGAAAACACGCCAAAAAGAAATGGCATCAATGTTAGAAGCAGATTCATAGATAAAGAAAGGAGAAAGGAACTATGAAGGAACACACAACTCGAAACTGTTTTATAATGGCAGGTCTCGCCATGATGATTATGGTAGCAGGACTATTGACCGGGTGCAACAAGCAAATCTTCGATACTACATATTCTTATGAGAGATGTATTGTAGAGCTTCCGAACGGTGAAGTAATCGAAGGCGAAGTCGAGAGCTGGACTGACTATGACGATGGAGATCAGATTCAGGTTAAGATCGATGGTAAACAGTACTTAGTACATAGCTCAGATATTGTGTTGATATCTGAATAGGAGGTCATGTATGAAAAAATGGAGAATAATTAGTGAACTTAATCTTTTGCTCTGCGAACAGTCTTATATACCGATCAATGATGAGAGATTTAAATCTTTAAAATGTGTATGCTATGCTCCTAACCTCGGATATCGCTGCTGGATATTTAAGTATAAAGGAGTGCCTATCGCATTGGGAGATATTGGCAACGGTCATTATAATTTTTATTCAGCGGTCACAACATGTGATATTTTAGCAGCTCGACTAATTTCTTTGGGAGAAAGACTAAGAGCATGCTTAAAGAAAAAATAGAACCAAAAATTATTTTAAAACGAAAGGAAACAAAACTATGAAAGAAGTAACAATTATTGCTAACGCAGAAATCACAACAATCACAAAAAATGTAAAAGACAACGTATCTATCACAACAGAAGAAGCTAAGGCAGCTCTTATTAAAGATTTGAAGAAAAAGCTCGGCTGCGATGATGTTGTAATTAAGAACGTGAAGATCTTTGAAGGTGAACCGAAACCAAAGAAGAAACTTGGTAGAAAGAAATAAGTAAGAGGTAATTATATGGACATGTGGGAAGAACTCGATGCCGTTGAGAAGGCTAAAGAAGAGTATCTAACAGGCGAAATAGTAATGTCTGAGCTTCTCAGAAATGAAGAATATTCAGAACTGACCCCGTTCTCGAAAGCATTCTTACTTAAATGGGCAGGCGAAGACGATATTATGAAAGTCACTAAAAATGGTGATATTGTAACCATTGTCAATATTTGAAAGGAGAAAGAAACTATGTTAAATACTGCAAACAAAACAAAGGCTCAGTTAATCGAAATCATTCAGGAAAAGGAAAACGAAATCCTGAATTTGAAAGAGGATTTACGTCTTCTCGAGAAATGCAAGAAATATGATGATCTTACAGACGAAATCAAGGACGTGTACGACAGACTTACATCTAAAGGTTTCAAATCTCAAGAAGCACTTGATATCGTAAACACGATGATTTATGCAGGTCAAATTAGAACCGAAACTGCAAGATATCCTCGCGTGTCTTATGTGCGATAATCATCATTCGAAAGGAGAAAGAAAATGAGCGTATTTAGTGTACCGGTAACTATCGGAGTGAACGAAGAAGAAATTGCTAAAAATATCGAAAAGGATGTTATAAATCAGGTTACTGACCGAATCACCGAAAAGGTGGAGAAGGTTATTCATGCAACAAACTATTATGGCGAAGTTGACAGACGTGATTTATCACCTTTACGATTTATGGTACAAAACGAACTAAGAACTGTACTGGCTAAACATGAAGACCAAATTGTTAAGCTCGCAGCGGAGATTCTTGCTGATAAATTGGCCAGGACAAAAGCTGTGAAGGAAGCAGCTGCATCCGTAGTTAAAGAAACTCTTAAATAGTATTGATATTTTGGGCTAAGGGCCGTGTAATGGGATAACTGTTATGCGGCTCTTTTATTTATGAACATTAGTGAGTAAATTATGGGAAGAAAAGGAGAAAGAAATGGCATTGACAAATGAAAATGATGATCCTGTTATTAATATGACTGTTAAAGAATTAAAAGAAATCGTATCGCAGTTACCTGATGATATTCCTGTTATCATACCAGTGATTTGTGAAAACGATCCGAATCGTATATTTGGCTTTAGACATATTCGTACAGCAGGATTGTTGGAATCGACATACGAAAATGGACCGGCATTATGTCTTAACGCATCTGCTGATGGTTTAGATATGGAAAGTCAAATAGAGAGATACAGCACTCGCTACATCAGTTGTAAAAAGGTCATGTTTTGATGAAAGGAGAAAGAAAG
>JAZUQD010000047.1:0-3197 GCA_045605505.1 Pradoshia sp. | reverse complement strand
AGTATAGCACAGTGCTTGAATAATCCCTAATTTAAACTTGCTTACTTGCAAAGGGAGTATTTTTCTATTACTTTTTACGAATACAATAACTGCTAGCTTCCTTAAAAATCCTTCACTAAACATTAAATAAGGTAACAAAAGTTTCCTTCATCACTTCTTCGGATGGATGGTCTCCACTTTTTACATATTTAGTTGACATCCCATATAGGCTCCAACTAATCATAATACTATGCAAGTCTGCTTTTTCATTTGACCAAGAGGGGTACTTTTTCTTTAATAAATCTTTAAATACCCTTGCGAGTTCTTCTTTTACGATAGTTTCAATTTTGGGTGTAAATGCTTCATAACTACGTGCACATTGATTGGCCAACCCACTTTGAAAGGATAATAAACTAAAGAATATGTCATTTAAAACTTCTGGAGTTAATGCTTCGTGCGAAGTTACATCTTTTAATATCCCCTGCAACACATCTTCACTGATGACTGTTTCCAATAAGTCATATTTATCAAAGAAGTGATAATAAAACGTTGCGCGATTAACAGTTGCTCTTTGCGTAATGTCTTTTATTGTAATATCCTTAAAATCCTTCTCAATTACTAACTCCATAAATGATTCCATAATTAATTTACGTGTTCTTAGGAATCGAGGATCTAACTTTTTCTCCATACTATCCTCCTATTTTTTCGTCATATTTAACGAAATGTCGTATATACGATGTTTTGCTTGTATTATCGATTGTACATTTTATTAATGAAATATAGAATTAATTATACAACAAGTGTTGTTTATCCGAAAAGTGCCAACAAACGAGTTGGACAAGGATAAATGATTAAATAGGAGGAAGATAGTGTGAAAATTTTAGTAACGGGTGCATCAGGACATTTAGGATCAAAAATTGTGGAACAGTTAATGAAGAAGGTTCCAACTTCAGATATTATTGCAGGTATGCGTGAAACAGAATCAGAAAAAGGAAAGTCTTTCGCTGCCCAGGGTATTGAAATACGTAAAACTGATTTTGATAGAAAAGAAACATTAGTAGAGGCTTTCCAAGGTGTCGATCGAGTATTTATTGTATCGACACGTGTTGATGTAGAAAATACTAAGCTTCAGCAATCTTATGCAATAGATGCAGCAAAAGAAGCTGGTATCTCACTAATGGTTTATTCAAGTGCCCCACATGCAGATGTAAGCGAGTTTTTCTTAGCGGAGGTTCATCGTATACGTGAAGAAATGATTAAAGATTCAGGTATACCTTATGTGTTCGTCCGTAATAACTGGTATGTTGAAAATGAATTAGGGACTGTTCAACATTGTTTAAACGGTGCTCCTTGGGTTACTTCCGCAGGTGAAGGAAAAGTAGGTTGGGTCTACCGACCAGATTTAGCAGAAGCAACAGCAAATATTCTTGCAGGTGAAGGACACGAGAATAAAGCGTATGAATTAGCAGGAGAAAATCTGACACAGCAACAATTTGTCGATGCTTTAAATGAAGTAACAGGTAAACAAATTCCTGTATTGGCAGTAGATGATGTTGCTTACGGTGTAATGTTAAAAGATGCGAATTTACCAGAAGAGGTAGTAGCGATAACTTTGATGATTCAACAAGCAATTCGAAAAGGAGATCTAGAAAACACTCATACTGATTTAGAGATGCTCCTAGGCCGTAAACCAACATCTGTTAAAGAAGCATTGCAACAACTATTGAGTTAAATTAAACGCCTCTGTAAATGAATGTTTACGGAGGCATTTTTCTTTTCGCTCTAAAGCAATTGAGTCTACTCATTGTTCAAAATCTACTACTTTTTCAACATTTAGGCTGAAATGTTGTATATACGATTTTCCGATAGGTTTGTTGGTTGTTCAGTGTGTATATTCATATTAATATTGATTTACAACAAGTGTTGTATAAACAAAAGATGTCGGAGGTTATTAAATGAACATTACTGTTTTTGGAGCCAACGGACAGATTGGTCAACAATTTATCTATATTGCCCTGCAAAATGGAGCTAAGGTTACGGCATTCGTTCGCCGGGAAGGTGCGTTAAACGTATCGCATGCCAATTTGACAACGATCGTAGGTAGCTTGACAGATGAAAAGGTCGTAACAGAAGCGATTAAAGGACAAGATGCAGTCGTGAGTACTCTTGGTCCTAAATTGAATGGTGGACGAAAAGTGAAGGAATTACCAATTCGTGATGCACATGAAACAATTTTAAACGTGATGGAAACACAAGGTGTGAAACGTTTCATTACTCTTGCAACACCATCTGCAAGCTCAAAGGAAGACAAAAAACAACTCGCAACGATTATACCTGCACTAATGCCAAAGTTGTTTTTCCCTCCTGGATATTTAGAAATGAAAGGTATTGAGCAGCTGGTGAAGGCAAGTAAAGTCGATTGGACAGTCGTTAGAATCATTAATCCAAATGTAAAAACGAATGGCAATGGTTATACCATTTCACTTGGAGATACAAAAGCAAAAATGAGTGTTTCACGCAAAAATGCGGCCCAGTGTATGTACGACGCTATGCGCAAAAATGAATGGGTTGGCAAAATGCCGATTGTATTCAACAAATAGGGGGATGGACAATGACTATATTAGCTTGGACCTTACAAGGAATTCTAGCGTTACTATTTTTAATGGCTGGTGTTCAGAAAACATATGGTTCCAAAATGCACAAAGAAGCGTTTGCTAAGTGGGGCTACCCTCAGTGGTTTAGAGTCGTTACTGGAGTAGTTGAGCTAGGGGCAGCTGTCTTATTGATTATAGGATTCTGGATTGAAGGATTTGCAATTCTAGGAGCTTTGATTTTAGTGGCAGTCGGTATCGGCGGAGTGATTACACATATTCGAGTAAAAGATACGTTTAAGGATACAGTTATGATAGGAATATTTGGAATTTTATCAATTATGTTAGTAATCATTCTTTTATAGTAGGTGGAGAAAAGTGAATTTTGAATTTGGAGTTTATTCATTGGGTGAACGTATCCCAGATGCAAACGGCCAAGTGTTATCTTCCAAAGAGAGGGTAGAAAACATTATTCAAATGGCGAAGTGGGCAGATGAAGCGGGACTTGATGTGTTTGGTACAGGTGAACATCACCGATTAGACTTTGTTACATCAAGCTATGCCATGCTGCTTGGAGCGATTGCACGTGAAACAAAGAAGATTAAATTAACGAGCACTTTATCCGTT
>JAZUQD010000046.1:0-3463 GCA_045605505.1 Pradoshia sp. | reverse complement strand
AGTAATACAGAGAGTAAAATTTCAGTTTGATGGAGCGTCAAATTCCAATTTGTGAATGTGATTTCTTACCATGAGAACCAGAATATGACTAATTGGGTAGAAAATAAGGCATTTCAAGGGGAGTTTTTCTACCCATTGATTAGGTAAAAGCGTTTTATGGGTAGATAAATTGAAAGCAATATCCAAAAATTTCTAACCATAAGGTTTATAAAGTGTTCTTATGGGTAGAAATGTTATGGATTATATATACGAATTTCTGCCCATAGGGCGAGAATTGGTGTCTGTGGGTAGAAAATAGCACGTGAGAAAAATAGTGTACCACTTCATAAGTAGAGCTTATCCACGAATTACAATTTGTAGAAAAGGAGAAAGACCATGTTTTTAAATAAATCACACCATGTAGCCATTATTGTTTCAGATTATGAGAAATCCAGAGAGTTCTATGTGGAAAAATTAGAACTGCCAATCATTAGAGAAAATTATCGAGAAGACAGAGGTGATTATAAACTCGATTTACAGGTCGGAGATATTGAACTAGAGATTTTTGGTGTCAAGAATCCACCAAAGCGAGTGACAAATCCAGAGGCCTGTGGACTTAGACATTTTGCGTTTCAGGTAGACGATATCGAAGAAGCGGTAGAATGGTTACATAACAAAGGTATTGAAACCGAACCAATTCGCATGGATGTATTTACGGGTAAAAGGATGACTTTTTTTAGAGACCCAGATGATTTGCCTCTAGAATTACATGAATAGAAAGCATAAATGAGCTTCAAAAGCCCAATAATGCACTGAAAAAATAGAAAAAACACTAGTATTTTAGGGAATCCTATGCTATAATCGGTAAAGATTGCGATAGTGGAAGTATGCCTATTTTTAAACACTATCGTCTGAATAAGAAATACTTGTATTCATATATATTTAAGGAGGAAACAATTAGTAATGAGCGTACAGGTTGAAAAATTAGAAAAAAATATGGTAAAACTTACTGTTGAAGTTCCAGCAGAAGAAGTAGAAAAAGCGTTAAACGCAGCTTATATGAAACAGAGAAACAGCATCAGCGTTCCAGGCTTCCGTAAAGGTAAAGTGCCACGCGCTATGATTGAAAAAATGTATGGTGCAGCAGTATTCTATGAAGAAGCAGCAAACGAATTAATGCAGAATAGCTACCCAGCAGCTGTAGAAGAAAGCGGTGTTGACGTAGTATCTCGTCCAGAAGTAGATGTAGTACAGATCGAAAAAGGAATGCCATTTATCTATACAGCAGAAGTAGCAGTTAAACCAGAAGTTAAACTTGGTAAATACGAAGGTGTTACAGTATCAAAAGTAAATACAAAAGTTACTGCAGCAGAAGTAAAAGAAGCTTTAGAAGCTGAAAGAAATAAAAACGCTAGAACAGTATCTGTAAAGAGAGCTGCTAAACTTGGCGATACAGTTATGATTGATTACGAAGGTTCTATCGATGGTGTACCATTTGATGGTGGTAAAGCAGAAAACTCTCCACTTGAACTTGGTTCTCACTCATTCATCGATACATTCGAAGATCAGTTAGTAGGACACAAAGCTGGCGAAGAAGTAGATGTAAACGTTACATTCCCAGAACAGTACCATGCAGCTGACCTTGCTGGCAAACCAGCACTTTTCAAAGTTAAAATTAATGACGTTACAACAAAAGAACTTCCAAAATTAGATGATGAATTCGCTTCAGACGTATCTGAATTCGAAACATTAGAAGAATACAAAGAAGATATCAAGAAACGTCTTGAAGAACAGAAAGCTACAGAAGGCAAACGTGCTCAGGAAGACGAAGCTATTGCAGCTATCGTAGAAAAATCAAAAATGGAAATTCCAGAAGCTATGATTCGTACACAGTGTGAAGACATGGTAAATGAATTTGCACAGAGAATCGCTCAGAGCGGTCTTTCAATGGAACAGTACATGCAGTTCTCAGGACAGACAGTTCAGGGATTAATGGATCAGGTTCGTCCAGAAGCTGAAACACGTATCAAAACAAGCCTTGTTCTTGAAGCTATCGTTAAAGAACAGAACATCGAAGTAACAGATGCAGATGTAGATGCAGAAGTTGAAAAGATGGCAGCTATGTACGGCATGGATGCAGCTCAGTTAAAAGAATACATGGGCGAAAATGAAAAAGATGGCATGAAGAGAGAACTTGCTATTACAAAGGCTGTAGATTATATTATGGCTAACGTAAAAGAAAAAGCTGCTAGAAAACCTAAAAAAGAAGAAGCAGCTGAAGAAGTAGCTACAGAAGAATAAGATACGTAGTGAATTAAATGAAAAATAAGGGTTGTCGCATTTTTGCGCCAACCCTTTAGGACTTTTATTAAGGAGGCATTTATACATGAGTTTAGTACCTTATGTCGTTGAACAAACTAGCCGAGGAGAGAGAAATTATGACATCTATTCTCGTTTATTAAAAGACAGAATTATCTTCCTTGGAGAAGAAGTAAATGAAACTACAGCAAGCCTTGTAGTGGCGCAGCTTTTATTCCTTGAATCAGAAGATCCTGGTAAAGATATTCAGTTATACATCAATTCCCCAGGTGGAATGGTAACTGCAGGTATGGCTATTTATGATACAATGCAGTACATCAAATGTGATGTTTCTACAATCTGTATTGGCCTTGCAGCTAGCATGGGTGCTTTCCTTTTAGCTGGTGGTACAAAAGGAAAGAGATTTGCTCTTCCAAATGCAGAAGTTATGATTCATCAGCCTTCAGGTGGAGCAAAAGGTCAGGCGACAGATATTCAGATTACAGCTGAAAACATCTTAAAGACCAAGAAAAAATTAAATGAAATCTTGGCTGCTAACACAGGTAAGACTTATGAACAGGTTGCAGCTGACACAGAAAGAGACTATTACATGAGCGCAGAAGAAGCGTTAGAATATGGTCTCATTGATGGTGTTATTACAAGTCGCTAGTGAAATAAAAGGCTGCCGCAAATGAAGATGCTTGCGACGGCCTTTTTCGGAGATTAGAGATATAGGGAGAATTAGAAATGGCAGGAAAGAAAAATGATGTAATTCGCTGTTCTTTTTGTGGAAAAACACAGGAACAGGTTGGAGGAAAGTTGATTTCAGGTCCAAATGGTGCATACATCTGCTATTCATGTGTAGATATCTGCGCGGAAATCGTAGATGAAGATGAATTTGGCGTAGCACCTGGCAAATCTAGTGCAGCAGAAGAAATCAATCTTTTAAAGCCAGAAGAATTAAAAGCGTTTTTGGATGATTATGTAATCGGCCAGGATCAGGCAAAAAAAGTATTATCTGTAGCTGTTTATAACCACTATAAACGTGTGCTTGCAGGTGATGATTTGGGTGTAGAGCTTCAGAAGAGTAACGTGCTTATGCTTGGACCTACTGGTTCAGGTAAGACGCTTTTGGCACAGACACTGGCAAGAGTTATCAATGTTCCTTTTGCAATTGCAGATGCTG
>JAZUQD010000045.1:0-1786 GCA_045605505.1 Pradoshia sp. | reverse complement strand
GAATTTGGTTTAACCCCGTGCCTTATCATCTCTTCGTCTGGGTTGTTATAACGCTCTTCAATATCCTCAAACATCTTGATACTCAAGTAATAAGGGGTAATACTTGTTCTTGATGGCTGCACGACTCCTGCATTCAGTTTTGCAAATTCAATTGATTCCCCGCTGGTTAAATCAAGCTCACGGAGAATTCGTTGGTGCCAGTAACTCGCCCAGCCTTCGTTCATGATTTTAGTTTCTAGCTGCGGCCAGAAGTAGAGCATTTCTTCCCGCATCATGGTCAATATGTCTCGCTGCCAATCCTCTAGATTTCGACTATATTGCTCAATGAATAAGAGGATATCCTTTTCTGGGCGCGGAGGAAATTTCTTAACCTTTGTCTTTTTCTTTTGTCCCTTTTGCTGGCCATCCAAGTTCCATAAATCATCGTACGGAGTAGTGAATTGTGGAGAATCATCTTCAATTTCGTCTTCATCCATCGACCAATTCAATTTCGGCCGAACAAGTGATGGATCAATATGTTCCTCAATTGCCAGAACGGAATCAAGAAACTTCTCTACCTCCATCTTCCCATGATCTATCTCATATTGCCTAACTCTTTCCGCAGTGGCAGACATACTTTCAACCATATCCCGCTTTGTATTTTTAAAACGAACGTTATTTTTGAAGAAATCACAATGGGCCAGCACATGCGCTACAATCAACTTATTTTGAATCAAGGAATTAGAATCTAATAAAAAGGCATAACAAGGATCCGAATTGATAACAAGCTCGTAAATTTTGCTTAATCCCACATCATACTGAAGCTTCATCTTGTGAAATTGTTTCCCAAAACTCCAATGAGAGTATCGAGTTGGCATTCCATAGGCACCAAATGTATAAATAATTTCACTTGGGCAGATTTCATATCTCATTGGGTAAAAATCCAGTCCAAATCCAACCGCGATTTCAGTTATTTCATCAATGGCATACTCTAAATCCTTTTGCTCGTCTGCTCTCACCCAATCCCCCCTTTATTACTCTTATCTTATTAATATGAAGAGATGAGAAAATCATGTTAAAAGAACTCAGAAGACTGTGGAGTTAAAGTAAGTAGACAAAGCATCTATGAATTAGCCTTTTTAATAACCGTACCGATTCTTTTTAAATGACTATTTAGGGTAGAACATTATATTCCACAGTATGTATAATATGGTAAAATTATAAGATTATAGACCATTATAGGAGGGCGAGTAGTATGAACGGTTGGCGAATAGCTAAAGGGCATGCATGGGTTCTGTTACTCCTGCTAGGTATTCTGTCCTTTCCTAACACGGGATGGGCCTTAAGTTGTGCAGAACCTGTACCAGCGGAACAAGCATTTGAGGATGCCGATGCGGTATTTAAAGGAATTGTGAAGAAACATGATGGAAGTAAGTTCGTTATCCAAGTAGATACTGTCTATAAAGGTGAGCCGGACCCGCGGACCGTCGTGAAAGATACGACGCAAGATTGGCTACAAGAAACTTTCAATGTAAGTGGAACCTACCTAATATATGGATATAACGGTAAGTTTCAATTACAGGCGCATGGCTATTATGGCGACGCATGAGAAGTATCCGTTAACCCTAGGAGTTATTGGTTTATTGCTAAATCCCCTTGCTTCTTAATGATGATATGGTATTCCTAAATCCTTAGGCAAAACATCTTTCACCCCACATCTAATTTTTGCCTCTAACTGTGGTCAAAAATAAAGCACTTCTTTTTTATATTTCCCCTTATAAAGCCAACAATTAGTTATACCTCTGTT
>JAZUQD010000044.1:0-20191 GCA_045605505.1 Pradoshia sp. | reverse complement strand
CATTATTAAACTTAGTGGAATGGAGCGGAAGCCACCGACTCCTGCGGGAAGTAGAGGAAAGGCTGAGACCCCGCAGGCGTAGCCGAGGAGGCTAAAGCCTTCCTCCCCGCGGAAAGCGAGTGGCTGCAGCGCAATGGAACGAACTTTTCTTCAACTTAACTCTTTAGATATCGTTCGTCTTTTCAGGATCGTTTATAAGTTATGTCCCAGTCTCTTTTTTGTATTGTTTATCTCAATCAAGTTCAATTAGTAAATCGCCTGTTTGAATGGCTTCTCCATCTTCTACAAAAATCTCTTTAATCGTTCCGGCAAATGGAGCCTGAACAGTGGTTTCCATTTTCATTGCTTCTGTAATGATCAAGTGATCGCCTTTTTCTACTTTTTGTCCCGGAACAACCAAAACTTTCATCACAGTTCCCGGCATAGTTGCACCGATATGATTTGGATTAGCATGATCCTGTTTTCTTTTCGATTGAATAAGCGTGTTAACACTTTCATCCTTTACAACCACTTCTCGAGCTTGTCCATTGAGTTCAAAATAAATCATTCTCGTACCGTCCATACGAGGCTCATTAATAGAAATCAATTTAATCATCAATGTTTTTCCCTTTTCAATTTCCACTTCTATTTCTTCCCCTATAGAAAGGCCATAATGGAAAGTTGGGGTATCCAACGCTGATAAATCACCATATTTACTGTTTGATTCTGCATAATCCAAGAAAACTTTTGGATAAAGAGCATAAGCGATTGCATCAAACATATTGACAGGACGTTTGATTTTCTCGAACAATTCTTCTTTTAATTTTATAAAATCGACATCTTCAAGTAGTTCACCTGGCCTTACAGTAATAGGCGTTCTATTCTTCAAGATTACCTTTTGGAGTTCTTGAGGAAAACCACCGTGTGGTTGTCCTAAATAACCACTAAATAATTCAATGACTGAATCTGGGAAATCGATTAAATGGCCTCTCTCTAAAACACTCTCTTCTGTCAAATTATTTTGTATCATAAAGAGCGTCATATCACCTACCACTTTGGAAGAAGGTGTTACTTTAATGATATCACCAAACATCATGTTAACTCGATGATACATATCTTTCACTTCATCCCAGCGTTCACCTAGACCAACCGCTTTCGCTTGCTGCTGAAGGTTGGAGTATTGGCCGCCCGGCATCTCATGAACATATATTTCCGTATGAGGTGATTTCATGCCACTTTCGAAATCAGCGTAGTAATTTCTGACGCCTTCCCAATACTCAGATAGCTTTTCAACAGGCTTAATATCAAGTTTTGGCTGCCTTTCGTTACCTTCCAGAGCATAATAAAGTGAATTCAGGCTTGGCTGGGAGGTAAGACCAGCCATTGAGCCAAGTGCAGTATCAACGATATCAACACCTGCATCAATAGCACGTGCATACTGATAGATTCCATTTCCGCTCGTATCATGTGTATGCAAATGAATCGGTATATCGACCGCATCTTTTAACTCTGATATTAACCGGTAAGCTGCTTCAGGCTTCAACAGTCCTGCCATATCCTTAATAGCTAATATATGTGCTCCCTGTGCCTCTAATTCTTTAGCAAGATTTCGATAGTACTGCACATCATACTTTTGCCTGCTAGGGTCAAGTATATCGCCTGTATAGCATATTGCGGCCTCCGCTATTTTCCCTGTTTGGCGAACCGATTGAATGGCTTTTTCCATTCCTTTAACCCAGTTCAGGCTGTCAAAAATACGGAATACATCAATTCCGGCATATGCTGATTTCTCAACAAATTCCTGTATAACATTATCTGGATAATTTTTATAACCGACTGCATTAGATGATCGTAAAAGCATTTGAAATAATACATTCGGGATGTCCTGTCTAAGCATTAACAGCCTTTCCCATGGATCTTCTTTTAAAAATCGGTACGCAACATCAAAGGTTGCCCCTCCCCACATTTCCATAGAAAACAGATTAGGCATCATCTTTGAGGTTGGTGCCGCGATTTCCATTAAATCCTTCGTTCTCACCCTGGTAGCCAAAAGGGACTGATGTGCATCACGGAATGTAGTATCCGTAATTAATACGTTTTTTTGCTCTTTAATCCACTTGGACAATCCCTCTGGCCCCAATTGGTCCAATAATTGTTTTGTTCCAGCTGGTGCTGCAATATGATTATGAGTTTGCGGAACCTTCGGCTTATCAAAATTCGGTTTCTCCTTTACACCTATCCCCGGGAACCCATTAACCGTGACATTTGCAATATAATTCAGTATTTTAGTTCCACGGTCTTTTCGATCAGAAAAAACAAAAAGTTCAGGTGTCGAATCGATGAATGAGGTATCATATTGACCTGACTTAAATTGTTCATGTTGAACAACATTTTCAAGGAAAGGAATATTGGTTTTAATTCCCCTAATTCTGAATTCCCTTAAATTACGCAGCATCTTTGCTGCAGCTTGATCAAATTGAGCAGCATGAGTTGAAACTTTAACAAGCAGGGAGTCATAATACGGTGTGATAACTGATCCGTGATAGGCATTACCAGCATCCAAACGTACACCAAATCCGCCGCCTGATCGATAAGCCGCAATTCTCCCCGTATCCGGCATAAAATGATTTAATGGATCCTCAGTAGTCACCCTCGCTTGAATGGCATATCCATTCATATGTATATTTTCTTGTTTTGGGATATTCAATGGATCATCATGTAGACTATGGCCTTCTGAGATTTTAATCTGTGATTGAACAATATCAATACCCGTGATCATCTCTGTAATCGTATGTTCGACCTGTACACGGGGATTTACTTCGATAAAGAAAAATTCATCTCCAGAAACAAGAAATTCTACTGTGCCCGCATTAATGTATTTCACGTTATTCATTAATTGGACAGCCGCATGGCAAATCCTTTCTCGCAAAGAATTTGTAATTGAAACACACGGAGCTACTTCCACTACTTTTTGATGGCGGCGCTGAACGGAACAGTCTCTTTCAAATAAATGAACAATGTTTTCTTGACTATCACCAAGTATTTGAACCTCAATATGTTTTGGATTCTCAACGAATCTTTCCACATAAACTTCGTCATTACCAAAAGCAGCTTTCGCTTCTGATTTCGCGCGGGAATAGGCTTCCTCTAGTTCTTGTGGATTGCGAACAATACGCATTCCTCTGCCTCCTCCGCCAAGAGAAGCTTTAATTATAATGGGATACCCATTTCTTTCCCCAAACTTTGCAACCTCTTCCAAGTCTTTAACCGGACCATCGCTCCCCGGAATAATTGGTATACCAGCCAATTTTGCCTGCTCTTTTGCCTTTACTTTATCACCAAACATATCGAGATGCTTTATGGTTGGGCCAATAAAAATAAATCCTTCCTCTTCACATCGTTTAGCAAATTCAATATTCTCGGATAGAAAACCATAGCCAGGATGTATAGCATCCACACCACTCATCTTGGCAATCTCAATAATTCCCTCTATATCTAGATACGCATCGATTGGCTTTTTACCTTCACCAACCAAATATGCTTCATCTGCTTTATATCGATGATAGGATTTATAATCTTCTTTTGAATAAATGGCAACCGTTTTAATATCTAACTCATTACAAGCACGAAAAATACGAATCGCAATTTCGCCACGATTGGCAGCCAAAACTTTATTAATTTTTTTCATGTTCAGCACCTCACCATTCTTGATAATTATGTAAATATAGTAATTTAATATAAAAATAATGAGCAAGAACCATGTCCTTACTCACCATTTATATGAAATTTGTTAATCCATAGCGTGTTGTAACTCTTGTTTATTGGGTTCTTTTTTATAGGTCGCATGATATCTCGTCATCATAGAAACATTGACCAATATCCCGGCTGAAATTAAAAGGACAAACAAGGATGAGCCACCATAGCTGATAAATGGTAAAGTAACCCCTGTAATTGGTATTAAACCAATTACTCCTCCTAAGTTAATCAGCGCTTGAATTCCAATCATACTGGAAATCCCCGCTGCAAGCATACTACCAAAGGGATCATCTGATTTAATCGCTATATGAATTCCTTTTAATACAATTGTAGCTAAACAAATCAGGACAAATCCCACACCTATAAGTCCTAGCTCCTCCGAAATAACCGACATAATAAAATCAGTGTGTGGCTCAGGCAAATACCCATACTTTTGTGTACTCTGACCAAATCCCACACCCGTAACACCGCCATTTCCGATAGCTACATACGAATTGACAAGCTGGTACCCTTCATACTTCTCACTCGAAAACGGGTCCAGGAATCCAACAAAACGCTCGAGCCTTTTCGGTGTGAAAATTTTGTCTTTAAAGAGAAAAATCAATGGTGCTGCAACTACGATTGCTCCTACTAAAATAGAAATCAACTTCGTAAAGCTCTTCCAGTTCATTCCAGAGCATATAATAACTGTACATGAACTTGTAAAAATGATGAAAGCTGTCCCGATATCAGGCTGCAAGACAATCAATCCACAGATGATTATCAAAAATAATAACGGTGGTACAACACCTTTATTGAAAACATTTATATATTTTTGCTTATTCGAATAGACCGCGCTTAAATAAATAATCATTCCCAATTTAATAAACTCTGAAGGCTGCAGACTCCCTAGTGCACCGAGCTTAAACCAACTTTCTGCATTTCCAGCGGTATGGCCAATAAAGTTCAGAGCAACAAGGGCAACAATCGAACCTGAGACTATAGTAATCAAAACTTTCTTATTCTTATATACAGGATAAGGTAAGCCGGCTATAGCGAAAAACATGACAAATCCGAAGATTACATGCCTAAATTGTTTTATGTAGAAAAAATCGCTTGGATATCCAAATCTTGTCACAGCTGTTACCATACTGGCACTGTAAACCATAACAAGTCCAAAAATACTCAAAACGATGATGACAGCTATGAGAGTAAAGTCATACGATTTTAAAATACGCTTTATCATAAAGATCTCCTTGCCTCGAATTTCGTTCCAAAAAAATATCGTTTTTTAAAAATTATATAAAGAAAAACAAAAAAACTCAAACAATTTCGGCATCGTTTGAGTTTCGACTGCTACTTATTTTCTCAAAGAAGCATCATGAAGAGTAGAGAGTTCTTTTTCAAGGAATCCCAATAATTCTTTACCGTCTCTTTCTTCTATCAATCCCAATCGAACGGCAAAGTCAATTTCTCTGGAAAGACCAAACATTTGGGTATCTAAAACCTCTTCATATAACGGACATTGAGGCATAGTCAAATTGTCCATTTGCACCTTTATTAGTTTAAATATTTTATCAGCGTCAGCCTTTAACAATGCGTAGGCCTTTTCTTGATGATTGACAAGGATATCGGATGTCAATGTGCAACCCCCCATTATGGCCCAATGAACCAATCTATTATAAAATTTTACCCTTAAAATCATAAAATTGCAAGAATA
Source organism: Pradoshia sp. (assembly GCA_045605505.1). Classification (GTDB taxonomy): domain Bacteria; phylum Bacillota; class Bacilli; order Bacillales; family Pradoshiaceae; genus Pradoshia. The sequence goes on along the minus strand of JAZUQD010000044.1, from coordinate 14,757 downwards.
GGTAATGACAAGAAGGTTAGTTTTTCAAAAAAAGATAGCCTTCAAAGCAGCGAATTACTGTACAAGCTCCTCTGGCAGCTATAAGATTAAAAATGGAAAGGAGTGACAATTATGAAGGATATTCTACAAGTAAAAGGAAATGTAAAGTTTCCGATCTACATCGATCCAGGCACATGGATTTTTGATGACAGAAAGTTTGATCTTGATGGCTGGCATCCAGAACTAAATCAAGATGATACAAACGAACAGGAGACATATTTAAAACAAGTTTCCTCACAATGGGATAAAGAAATTATTGAAGGTGCTTCTCCGCCTCCGCGTGAGCCTGTCAGAAAAATGAAGAAACAGGAACTCATGGAAAGCAGCTTTGGGATTGTCTTAAAGCCATTTTTCCTAAATGCCGAACCTGAAAGTAATTCAACAACTATTATTATACATACGGAAGAATCTGATTTTGTTTATCCATTTGAGGAAGCGTTTCAATTAGTAGCAGGCTTCTCCATTAAAGGGCGGCCCATCAAAGAGGATGAAGGAGGCCCTATTTACATTTACCATGGGGATGGTTCCAATAGGCAAACCCCAATTAAAAACGTAACAGGTTTTACGATTCAATAGGGGTTATTGGGAGCGGGACATCATTTGTCCGGCTCCCGTTTCATAACTAACCGTAAAATAGAGTATCGTTTAGTGAGGCAAATGAAGTGTAAGCAACTGATTTTAGTCCACCTCTGTTAATTATATAGCGATTTATAAAATTGTTCTTAGTCTATTTTTACAATAAATCAGCCGCCAATTGAGCTAAACCGGACCGCTCTCCTTTCACTAAATTCACATGGCCGGCGATGGCTTCATTCTTAAACTTTTCCAGAACATACGTCAGTCCATTATTCCATTCATCTAAATATGGATGATCAATTTGGGCAGGGTCCCCAACGAGAATAATTTTACTGCGTTCACCCACACGTGTCAGAATCGTTTTTACTTCATGTTTAGTAAGATTCTGAGCTTCATCCATAATAATAAAACTATCCGGCAAACTGCGTCCTCTTATATACGTTAACGCTTCCACCTCAATGGAATGAAGTCCAGCAAGGATTGAATCCAACTCCCCTGGTTTCTTTGTGTTAAATAAAAATTCAAGATTATCATAGATTGGCTGCATCCACGGACGTAATTTTTCTTCTTTTTCACCCGGAAGAAACCCTAAGTCCTTCCCCATTGGTACAATTGGCCTTGCAACTAGTAATTTATTATAATCTCCTAAATCCTCCGTTTGCAGCAACCCTGATGCCAGTGCCAATAATGTTTTCCCAGTTCCTGCTTTTCCTGTCAAGGTGACTAATTGGATGTCACTTCTTAACAATAACTCGATGGCCATATGCTGTTGCACATTTCGCGGCTTTATCCCCCATATGTGTTCCTGGTTATATCGCAGCTTTTTTATCTTTTTGTCATGGCCACTTATCATACCCAAAGCAGATAGTGAACTTATTTCTGCAGACTTTAAAATGACAAATTGATTCAAAAAAGTAGGATTCGTTTGATCTGCAGGGATGGCGATTTCTCCCTTTGAATAAAAATCGTTCATGACCTCACGAGAAACAAAAATTTCGATAAATCCAGCATACATCTGATTTTCATGAATAACACGGTCACTTAAAAAATCCTCTGCCAAAAGTCCAAGTACATCAGCTTTTACCCGCATCAAGATATCTTTACTTACAAGTATTACATTCCGTCCATTTTCTTTGACCTGTTCTTCCATAGACAAATTTTTTGCAATGGCCAATATACGATTATCATTTGTCTTTTCCGCAAAATATTCCGCTACGTTTCGAGGGGAACGATGATTCATCTCAATTCTTAAATTCCCGCCATTAGATAAAGGAATTTTATGATGGAGTTTCCCTTTTGAACGCAATTGATCAATAAGCCTGGAAACATAGCGGGCATTTTTCCCTACTTCATCCAAGTTGCGTTTCTTAGAATCAAGTTCCTCCAATACCACTGCGGGAATAACTACCTCATTGTCCTGGAATGAATAAATCGACATTGGATCCTGCAATAATACATTCGTATCTAGAACATAGATTTTACTCAATATATATCCTCCTGGCCATGGTTTCATTTATTCTTCCTAGCTTGTTAGATATGTTTTTTTATCATTTAGAATTTCAGTACCAAACATAAGCAGGTCACATTCTTGCTCTAGATTTTAATCTGCTTTTAGCTAAGTGAAATTCTCGTATAAGCAGGACAATCTGATGCTCAAATATATGTATTTACATACAAAAATAGAAGAAAACAACACATTAACTTAAAAATGTTTATAGATTCTTAGGAATGAATACTAAAAACACCCAAGCTTACCTTTCCAATTAATCTCCAAGCACCCATCCCTTCTAAGAACGTGTGTATCGATGATTCTAATATGGTATAATTACCATACATGCAATAGATTGGGGTGTGTTTTCATGCGAGTTAAATGTGTAATCTGTGATAAAATCGAATCAATTGAAGATGAAACGCTAATGGCCAAACGGCTCAGAAATCGTCCAATTCATACATATATGTGTCAGGAATGCAGTAAACGTATCGAAGAACGAACAAATGAAAGAAAGAGCACAGGTAATTTCAGAATCTATCGAACCATAAAAGAGGATGAGACATGGTAAGGGTAGGGTAATACTACATCGGTCTTCATTTAGGATTGAATGCTAGCTTTCAACTCCCTAACAAATAAACAAAAAAACAGAGAAGATGCATGCATCTTCTCTGTTTTTTTATTCTAATGGATAATTACGGTAATGTTCAGGGTTTTGGAGGATTTGATTTAACATTACCTCAACCATATCCTCCGGAAACCTAAACTCCTTAACAGCCCCTTCTACTTTATAAGAGACTGTATACCATTCATCACTTTTTTTATAGCTATATTCTGTTAATCCAAACTTCTCCTGTAAGGTATGTTCAAACCAGAGGACTGTTTCATTCGCTGCGGTATCTTCAGGCCGGTGATCCATAACAACTTTTATCGTTAACCAATTATAGATTGCATCCTGAACAGAGTTCATTTGAACACCTCTTATTCCGCTTTGACCTCGTTTTTCATTTCCTTATGGAGCCTATATTTGTATAATCCGAGAAAAACAGCAGCGACTACTAGTACTTCTGCTAACGGAAGGAATAGCGCTAAAAAGGTTAAGAAACTGCAGCCAAGAGCCATAATTGCATAAACAACAATGCTTTGACCAAGGCTTAATTTTCTGGCAAACCCAAGCTTATAAACAATCCCGCAAAGTACTACAATCGTCAAATAAAGAGCCCATACCCCTATTCGTGAATACTCTGGGTCTCCTATCCGATACAATTCTGCAAAGAACGGCAGGTTATTTGTAATATCCACTATAAAACGCTCCCTCTCCCCAAAGGTAATGGTTTATTCAGCGAATTTCTTTTTCTTAGATGCTTTCTCACGTTCGTTTTTGTCGAGGATCTTTTTACGTAAACGAATCGATTCTGGTGTTACTTCGCAGTATTCATCATCATTTAAGTATTCCAATGCTTCTTCAAGTGACATGATTCTAGGTTTTTTCATGGTAACAGTATTATCTTTTGTAGCAGAACGAACATTCGTCTGTTGTTTAGCACGAACGATATTGACAGTTAAGTCGTTTTCACGGTTATGTTCCCCAACAATCATACCTTCATAAATTTCAGTACCCGGTTCAACAAAAATAACACCGCGGTCTTCAATTTGAATGATACCGTATTGAGTAGCTTTACCAGTCTCTATGGATACAAGCACACCTTGTCTTCTTCCACCAACTTGACCTGATTGCATTGGTTGATAAGAATCAAATGTGTGGTTCAAAATACCATATCCACGTGTTAGGGTTAAGAATTCAGTTGTATACCCGATTAATCCACGGGAAGGAACATTGAATACTAGACGCACTTGCCCACTTCCGTTATTAACCATATCAAGCATTTCGCCTTTTCTTTCACCTAATGATTCCATGATGGCACCTGTGTATTCTTCAGGAATATCAACTTGCACGCGTTCCACAGGTTCACATTTAACACCATCAATTACACGGATAATTACTTCAGGCTTAGATACTTGAAGCTCATACCCTTCACGGCGCATATTTTCAATAAGAATGGATAAGTGTAACTCACCGCGTCCGGAAACAATCCAAGCATCCGGAGAATCAGTAGGGTCCACACGCAAACTTACATCTGTTTGTAGCTGGCTCATTAACCGTTCTTCTATTTTACGGGAAGTAACCCATTTACCTTCTCTACCTGCAAATGGACTGTTGTTTACAACAAATGTCATTTGTAATGTAGGCTCATCTATACGTAAAACTGGAAGTGGTTCCTGAGCATCAACTGGGCAAACCGTTTCCCCAACGTTGATGTCTTCCATACCGCTGACAGCAATCAAATCACCCGGTAATGCTTCTTCAACTTCCACTCGTTTCAATCCTTGGAAGCCGAATATTTTAGTTACACGGAAATTCTTCGCCGTTCCATCAAGTTTCATTAGGGATACTTGTTGGCCGACTTTCATTGTGCCACGGAACACACGTCCGATTCCAATTCTTCCTAAATAATCACTATAATCAAGTAAAGCAACCTGGAATTGCAACGGCTCTTCACGATTGTCTACAGGGGATGGAATATTTTCTACGATAGATTCGAATAAACACTCCATATTTTCTTCCTGATCAGCCACATCAGGGCTTAAAGAAGCCGTACCATTAATTGCTGATGCATAAACAACAGGGAATTCCAATTGTTCTTCCGTTGCATCCAATTCAATAAATAAATCAATTACTTCATCAATTACTTCTGCCGGACGGGCAAAATCACGGTCAATTTTGTTTACAACAACAATTGGCGTAAGTTTTTGCTCTAATGCTTTTTTCAGTACAAAACGCGTTTGCGGCATGCAGCCTTCATACGCATCAACGATTAATAGAACACCGTCAACCATTTTCATGATACGTTCTACTTCTCCGCCGAAATCTGCGTGTCCAGGTGTATCTAAAATGTTAATACGTGTATCTTTATAGTTAACGGCAGTATTTTTAGCTAAAATGGTAATACCGCGCTCTCTTTCAAGATCATTTGAATCCATTGCTCTTTCGGCAACTTGTTCATTAGAACGGAATGTACCTGCTTGTTTTAACAATTGGTCAACCAAAGTTGTTTTACCATGGTCAACGTGAGCGATAGTCGCTATATTTTTGACGTCGTTTCTGTATTGCAAACTATTTCAACTCCCAGATTTTATGCATATCGTAATCAACCTTTTCATTATACCATACTGAAACTAGAAAGCTTCTATCGTATTGTGTACAATGAGTATGAAGATTGGGGTGATCTACATATGAATATTAAAATTATATTTTTACTGCTAGCAGTTCTCGCTGTGGCAAGTTTATGCGGAATTGCTATATCCATCGCTGAAGGCAGTGTATTGGCCATCTCCATGTGCTTAGTAGTTTTTATCGGCATTATGGGCAGCGGCTTTACACTAAAAAAACGTTGGAGCGAAAAACTATAAGCAGCTTTAACTAAACAATTTTATCGCAATATTATGTTTTATGCAACAAAAAAGCATCATACTCTGATGCTTTTTCACTTTTATGGTCTTTTGGATGATAAATACTCTTCAATAATTACTCTATGCAAAGCTGGCGTTCCCACCAATAATGAACTCTTTTTAAGAAAATGGATAGGATTTCCTTCTAAATCTGTCACTTTTCCACCCAACTCTTCAACGAGTACGGCTCCACCCGCAAAATCCCAAGGCGCTAATCTCATAGATATATAAGCGTTCATTCTACCCGTAGCAACATACGCTATCTCAAGGGCAGCTGATCCATATGATCGTGTACCCCTTACATCTTTAACCAGTCTTCCCATTAAATTTTTATCAATTTTTTTATTATCCGTCAGCCAAATTGGATTTAAACCAATGATGGATTCAAGGAGTGGTACTTCCTTTATCTTTGGAATCTCTTTGTCATTAAGGAAAGCTCCTTCTCCTTTAATACAGTGATACAATTCATCATGAACAACATCATATATAAGTCCAATTTGGCCAATACCATCTTCTATTATACCTATTGAGATGGCAAAGTTTCTTTGCTGATGAACAAAATTCATTGTTCCATCGATTGGATCAATAATCCACACAACACCATCCAATGACTGCATATCATGGCCTGACCCTTCTTCTCCAAGGATTTGATGAGAAGGAAAATGTTTCGCTATTTTTTCTTTAAAAAACTGTTCTATTTCCGTATCCATATTTGTTACTAAATCGTTTACATTGGATTTCGTGTTAATATCTAAAATCGATTCAAATGAATCGATTATTTTTGCTCCTGCCTCTTTAACCCATTGAACCGCCATATCATGAATGTTATGAAGATTTGTCATTTCTCCCACCCCAATTAAAAATCTTTCTTTTAGTATGTATATAAATTCCAGTTTAATCCTAAAAGATTTAAATAACAAGAAAAGACGAACATCATGAACGAGAACATGCAGTTCGCCTTAATCATTGTGAAATTCACCCAAACTACAAATAATATTAAAGTGCTTTTAAGCGTAAAAGTTCTTTTCGGATTCTCTCAAGCTTTTGTTTTGAACGACTTTTCTGTTTTTCATCCTCATGCTCCATTGCCTCAAATAAGGTAGCCAATTCATAATCAAGTTCCATTCTCAGAACAGCTTTCCGATGTTTCTCTACTTCTTGGGCTTTCAATTTGTGATTAACTACCTGTTTCATAAAAATCCTCTCCTTGAAAATATTTTAAGAAAATTCAGAAATCTAATGATATTTTTTACTATATTATGTTCTTAATGAATTATTGCAACCAAAATAGACAAGCGCCCAATTCTTTATGCATTATGTTATTTATCCTTCTCATCCTTATGCTAAAATAAGATTGAATAGGAGGTAAGAATATGATAATAAAAGGTTTTACAGATGAAGACTTTAATGTGTTTACAATAGATGGCCTCGACCAACGAATGGACGCAATCAAAACCATAATACGCCCCAAATTTGAAACATTGAGTCAAATTTTCACAGAAGAATTATCTGTTTTAACAAAGGATCCAATGTATCCGCATATTGCAAAGCATGCTCGCCGTACGATTAACCCACCTAATGATACCTGGATATCATTTTCATCTAATCCACGAGGTTATAAAATGCAGCCTCATTTTCAGATTGGTCTGTGGGAAACCCATTTATTTATCTGGTATGCTGTAATTTATGAAGCTAAAGATAAAGAGAAAAAAGGTCAACGACTGGCCAGCCAAACTGAATCGATAAAAGATCTTATTCCTTCTGACTATGTTTGGTCTCTTGATCACATGAAACCAGATGTGATTCCTCATAGTACACTATCATTAGATAACTTGAACGATATGTTTAATCGTTTACAGTCCGTAAAGAAAGCTGAACTATTATGTGGGTATCAAATACCTCGTGAAGAAGCGGTTAAGCTCTCCGGCGATCAATTAGTTGAGATCATCCGTGATGTATTTGTACATTTAATACCCCTGTACAATGTCTAATAAACTCGAAAAAAACATTAACCCACTTTAGCACTATGCAAAGCGGGTTAATGTTTTTTACTTCATTTTTATAAAAGCTTCAGCTGAATTGTTTTTAGCTCTTTTAATTGCTTGATATGCAGAGTATCCACTCACTTCTTCAAACTCATTGCATACTTTCTTTTCCTCGGATTTAGATGGAACAATCTGCTTAAATTCATTGTAGTGTTTCATCAATTGATCCCTATCCATTCCTTGTTCATAAACTTTTTCGATTGCTTGAAAAAACGCAATAACTTTTACGATTTCGTCAGTTGACCATTCAAAATCAATTGGATATTGATAATCCATATGTATCACCTCTTATGTTGTAATTGTTTGCCAACGTTCCCTTACAAGTTCCGCTTCTGCTAGCATTCTACTGAATAATTGTTTTACTGTAGGCTCATCCTTAATTATACCAACAACTTGTCCCGCCCATCCGAAACCAGCTTCTGAATCTCCATTATATACAAATGCTTTATTTCTTTCACCACTAATATAATTCTTTAATTCCTCATATGTATGTTTAGTATTCTCCATCCCAATGATAATATCCGTTTAAGGACTATGTAAAGCATGCCTAGGAGCACCCAATCTCTTTTTAATTACTACCGTATCTTTTTTTAGAACTATCTATGATCAATTGTTTATAAGCAGCATGAGCAAGCCTGCATTCTTTTGTGGCAACGAATCTTATTCCAATCTCAATACCTTCTGCGCCGAGGGCCATTGTGGCCATCCAACCTCTGCCATCCCAATCCCTCCGACTGCGATAACCGGTATCTAACTTCCTTTTACTTCAGCAATCTTTATCATTAATTTACCATATATTCCAAATGAACGAAGAGTGATAAAGAAAAAAGACAACCCTAAAAAATCAAAGGGTTGTCATAACTTAAGTTTATTCTTATAGTTCTTGAAATTAAGATAGATAGTTGAAATGAACTGGTTATTGGACCACGTCTACTCTTGCTCACAACTGTTGCAATCAGTGCATGTTGCATACAATACTGTTACTTTTTCATCTTCATAGTGCTCAATTGTATTGTTGCATCCTGTACATACGATTGTACCCATTCATTTCATCTCCTTTGCTAAATGTAAACACCTTCCATGAAAGCGTTTTTATTCCATAAATTAATAATAGTATAACTCAATTAATATTTCAAGCCTAAATTGTATAACACATTAAAAATATTAGGTTTAATTATCTTCAAATATTTCCCTTATGGAATAAGATGACTAAATAGACCTCTGTTTTTGCTTCTTTTACTTTCCTTCTATAAAACTCATATTTTCCCTCTCTTTTAAAATGAAAGTTAAGCAAAAAGCATATACTAGAAGACCGATTTCATTCGTTTTTCTGAATATCCATTTTCAGGAAAAGCAAACGAATAAAAAATAAATTCATTCAGGGAGGTTATTATGTTTTTATCAACATTTATAAAAATAAAGGACGGATCGTTAAAAAGGGATATCTCGATTGAGGATATTAAAGAATTAATCAATCAGTATAAACGCTCCCTCTCTCAGACTTCCAAACAATTAGCATGGGATTATCACAAACACGCCTTTCCTTATGTCTTGAAAGAAACGGATGAAGGCAAATCACAATGGTTTTACTTGCACTCCGAGGAGAAAGATTATCATATTATGGCGATTAGTGTTGACTATGAACATTCAGAAGCACCTGAGGGCATAAAGAAAAGAACTCCTTATATCCAAATCAACTTATCTAAGCACTCAACAAATGGAGATAAATCAAAAGCGAATGAATTAGCCAAATTCTTATCCAAAAAATTAAAAGGAGAGCTCCATTTATTTAACGGAAGGATAATCCATTATAATCTAATAAAATAACTGCTATTAAGATTACCTAACTCTCATTTCACGATAGAAATCACGTTTTGGCAGGTTAACGGCTCATACATTCTATGATGAAACAAACTCTCTAAAACACTAAGCATTTCCGCTTAACCAGACCAGATATATATAAAGAAAAAGCAGCCAACAGGATCGTGGCTGCAAATTTTTATATAGGATGCAAATTTTTAAAAAGACTTAATTTCGCGAGAATTAACTATTTTATACCCTTGTGCCCGTAAGCCTTCAATTAACTCAGGCAAAGCTTCTTTAGTCCATTTACGGTCATGGAGAAGTAAGTTTGCTCCAGGATATAACTCTTTACTGGTGAGCATTATTTTTACCAAGGCATCTTTATTCTGATATTGTTTTTCCCAATCATATCCAATGGTCCAGTTCATTAACTGCATATTTTCATCCTTGGCAATTTGCTTAGAGAAATCTGTATTCGCTCCAAATGGCGCCCTAAAGAATCTCGGCCGTTCACCGGTTATCTCTTCGACCATATCATTCACCTTAATGATTTCTTCTCTTTGTTTCTCTTCATCTAAATCCGGAAGAGAAGCATGGCTATATGTATGGTTTCCAATTTCAAAGCCCATATCATATATTTGTTTTAACACCCTTTTTTTATCATCTGATTCCAGAAAGCGTCCATTCACAAAAAATATAGCAGATGCATCCATTTCTTTTAATTTGTTTGCCATCTCTAGACTGTACTGATCTGGTGCATCATCAATGGTGAACAGTGCAATTTTTTTATTTCCTCCATCAATGGGTTCAATCTTCCAATTCGTTTGATTAACTTGATAGATTGGAGTAACTTGTTCTGATGGTTTCACTGTCTCTTTGACGAATCCTTCCTTCATTTCCGCTTTATTATTTACAGGCTTTGCAACTTGTTCTGATGGCACAGCTTCAGAGCTTTTCTTTGGCTTATCTTCTGCTAAATTATCCTCATTGCCGCACCCGGAAAGTAAAAGGATGGCCGCTAACAATCCTATTCCAAATTTCATGAAATTCCACCTTTCGATAATAATTACTATTTTCTACCTATATTTTACCACTATCTCTCGACATAATAAAACACCCCCTCTCCAAATGGAGAAGGGGTGTGAACACTTATTTTAGTTATTAAATGATGTGGATCGGGCTTCCCATCGCAACTTCAGCTGCTTCCATTGTGATTTCTCCCAATGTAGGGTGAGCGTGAATTGTCATTGCAATATCTTCAGCAGTCATACCTGCTTCGATTGCAAGGCCAAGCTCAGCGATCATGTCAGAAGCACCAGGGCCAGCAATTTGCGCACCTATTACTAGTCCATCTTCTTTACGTGTAATTAACTTCATGAATCCTTCAGCAGCATTCAAGGCTAAAGCACGTCCATTTGCAGCAAATGGGAATTTAGAAGCAACGATATCTAAACCTTCATCTTTACCTTGTTGCTCAGTATAACCCACTGTAGCAAGTTCAGGCTCAGAGAATACCACTGCTGGAATTCCAAGATAATCGATTTCTGCAGCATGACCGGAAATAACTTCAGCCGCAATCTTACCTTCGTAAGAAGCTTTATGAGCTAATTGAGGTCCAGAAATGATATCGCCAATTGCAAAAATGTTATTTACAGATGTACGGCATTGTTTATCAGTTTTAATGAAGCCTCTTTCATCTAATTCAATACCAACTTGTTCTAAACCAAGTTCATCTGTATTCGGTTTTCTACCAACTGTTACTAATAGATACTCAGCTTCAACTTTTTTATCTTCGCCTTTTTCTTCATAAGTAACCACTACGCCATTTTCTGTCTCTTCAACGCCTTTAGCTTTAACTTTAGTGAAGATATCAACATCTTTCTTCTTCAAGTTACGTTTAACGATAGAAGACATTGGTTTTTCAAATGCAGCTAAAATTTCATCCATACCTTCTAAAATGGTTACTTTAGTACCGAAGTTAGCATATACAGAACCTAGCTCAACACCAATTACGCCGCCACCGATGATAGCCATGCTCTCTGGAATATGATCAAGGTTTAAAGCACCAGTTGAATGGATAACACGATCAGAATATTTGAAAGCAGGTAATTCGATCGGTCTTGAACCAGTTGCAATAATAGCGTTTTTGAATGTATACGTTTGAGCGCTATTTTCAGTCATAACGCGGATGTTATTAGCATCTACAAAGTAAGCTTCACCTTTAACGATATCCACTTTGTTACCTTTAAGTAATCCGCCAACACCGCTTGTTAATTTGTCTACTACAGTACCTTTCCAGGCTTGAACTTTAGAGAAATCTACTTTTACGTTTTCCGCAGTAATACCAAGATCTTCAGAATGTTTGGCATCATGATAACGATGTCCTGCTGTGATTAACGCTTTGGATGGAATACATCCAACGTTCAAACATACACCGCCAAGGTTTCCTTTTTCGACGATTGTTACTTTTTGTCCAAGCTGAGCAGCACGGATTGCCGCTACGTATCCTCCCGGACCAGCACCAATTACTATAGTATCTGTTTCAATTGGGAAATCTCCAACTACCATGTCTTATCCCTCCATTAATAATAATTCTGGGTCATTTAATAGGCGTTTAATATGATTTAAAGCATTTTGGCCAGTAGCTCCGTCAATCATACGGTGGTCAAAGCTTAAAGATAATGATAATACTGGTGCAGCTACAATTTCACCATCACGTACGATTGGCTTTTCAGCAATACGGCCGATACCAAGGATCGCAACTTCTGGATGGTTGATAACAGGTGTGAACCATTGTCCGCCAGCAGAACCGATATTGGAAATCGTGCAAGAAGCACCTTTCATTTCGTTAGCAGCTAATTTCCCATCACGAGCTTTTCCAGCAAGTGTGTTGATTTCGTTAGAGATAGCAAACATAGATTTACGATCTGCATCTTTAACTACAGGTACAAGAAGTCCTTTTTCAGTATCAGCTGCAATACCGATATTGTAATAATGTTTATGGATAATTTCTTGTGTTGCATCATCAAGAGATGTATTTAATGCTGGGAACTCTCTTAATGCACTTGTCAAAGCTTTTACAACATAAGGAAGGAACGTTAATTTAACGCCTTTTTCAGCTGCAACTTCTTTGAATTTCTTTCTGTGAGCAACCAATTTAGTCACATCTACTTCGTCCATTAATGTAACGTGTGGTGCAGTGTGTTTAGAGTTAACCATTGCTTTAGAAATAGCTTTACGGATTCCACTCATTTTTTCACGAGTTTCAGGATATTCTCCTTCTGGAATAGCAGTCGCAGCTGGCTTAGCAGCTGGCTCTGTAGCTGTTTCTTTAACAGGCGCACTTTCTTGTCCACCGTTCATAAACGCTTGGATATCTTCTTTCAATACACGTCCATTTTTACCTGTACCTGTAACTTTGTGAATATCTACGCCGTTTTCTCTTGCAAATTTTCTTACAGATGGCATAGCGATGACACGATCATTAGAAGTTTCTTCCGTTTGCGGTTGAGAACCTGCACCAGTTGGATTATCTGAGTTTGCTGGAGCAGCCGCCTCTTTCTTAAGATCTTGTCCGCTTTCTAATGTAGACTGAACTTGAGCTTCTGTTTTTTCTTCCCCATGCTCGTCACCTTTAAATTGAACATCTTCGTAGCCTGGTGCATCAAATGTTACAAGAACATCGCCCACAACCGCTACAGTACCTTCTTCAACTAATACTTCTTGAACAGTACCTTCTACTGGAGATGGGATTTCAACAACAGATTTGTCATTTTGTACTTCACATAGTACGTCATCTTCCTGTACTTTATCACCTGGTTTAATAAACCATTTTACTATTTCGCCTTCATGTATACCTTCGCCGATATCCGGGAGTTTAAATTTAAAAGCCATAGCTTTTCATCCTCCTCTTTCTTTTCAGTTTTTAAAGTTATGGTTGTGTTAGTCAGGAAATGCCACAAAGGCACCTCCTGTTATGTTAAAATTCTAAAACTTTTTTTGCAGTTTCAAGTACATCTTTATGATTTGGCAACCATATAGGCTCTGCTTGAGAGAATGCAAATACTGTATCAGGTGCAGTTACACGCAATACTGGTGCTTCTAGGCTTAAAATTGCACGGTCATTGATTTCTGCAACAACTTGAGCAGCAATACCTGCTTGTTTTTGTGCTTCTTGTACAACAATTGCGCGTCCAGTTTTCTCAACAGATGCAATAATTGTATCAATATCAAGTGGACTGATTGTTCTTAAATCGATTACTTCTGCAGATACACCTTCTTTTTCAAGTTGCTCTGCAGCTTTAAGTGATTCCTGAACCATTGCGCCATAAGTGATGATAGAAAGATCAGTACCTTCACGTTTCACGTCAGCTTTACCTAATGGAATTGTATATTCTCCTTCAGGTACTTCTTGACGGAAAGAACGGTATAATTTCATATGTTCTAAGAAGATTACCGGATCGTTATCACGGATAGCAGAGATTAACAAACCTTTTGCATCATAAGGTGTAGATGGAATAACCACTTTAACACCTGGTGTTTGAGCCATTAAACCTTCAAGGCTGTCAGCGTGCATTTCAGGTGTATGCACACCACCGCCAAATGGTGAACGGATTGTAATTGGTGAAGTATAAGTACCACCGGAGCGATATCTCATACGAGCCATTTGACCAGCAATAGAGTCCATAACTTCGAATACAAAGCCGAAGAATTGGATTTCAGGAACAGGACGGAATCCTTGCAATCCAAGTCCAATTGCCAATCCACCGATACCAGATTCAGCTAAAGGGGTATCAAAGATGCGATCTTCTCCAAACTCCTTTTGTAATCCTTCAGTAGCACGGAAGACACCACCGTTTACTCCTACATCCTCACCAAAAACGAGAACTTTAGGATCATTACGCATTTCAGTACGTAATGCATCAGTGATGGCTTGAATCATCGTCATTTGAGCCATGGCTTATTTCGACTCCTTTTCTTTGTAAATTTCATATTGTTCTTCTAGGTTGTATGGAAGCTCTTCATACATATTCATAATTAAGTCAGTTACTTTTTGTTTTGGAGTATTATCCGCTTCTTTTATAGCAACTTTAATATCTTCTTTTGCTTGTTCAATTACTTCATTTTCTTTCTCTTCGCTCCATAGTCCTTTTGCTTCTAGGAATTTACGGAAACGAACAAGTGGATCTTTTTTCTCCCACTCGTTATCAAGGTCAGCTGTACGGTAACGTGTTGGATCATCACCAGCCATTGTATGTGGACCATAACGATAAGTTAAAGTTTCAATTAAAGTAG
>JAZUQD010000043.1:0-1500 GCA_045605505.1 Pradoshia sp. | reverse complement strand
CCTTGTACAACAAGAAGCATTATGGCTTCTTGAGCATGCAGCACATAGAGAGGTTGTGAAATTTGCAATCATCATACTCGGATGTACGAATTGCGAAGAATATAAAGATCTATTATTTTCATTAGGAAGGCACGAAGAGTTTACGTCATATGTAGTAGTTGCATTAAAAAATGGCACAATTCGGGCAAACAGCCAAATTTGGAAGCTTGCTCAGTCCGTCCATGGCTGGGGTAAAATCGCGGCTGTCGAACAATTGGAAGCTCCAACACCGGAAATTAAACATTGGTTGCTGACAAAGGGTCCTATTAACAACGTTATGGATGAATACTTAGCTTATACATGTGCTATAAAAGGCGAACTCGATGTGGCTCTATACGAAGAAACAATCACAAAAGAAGTGTATGAAGGAGCCGCTTTTATCATACAAGCACTTCTAAATGAGCAGGATCACCAAGGCATTGAAGAATATCCATATGCAAGTACGGTTCTTACACGCTTTATTCACCATGCTCGTGTACATTGCAAGACACTTGATGATTTCTATCCAGTTATTTTGATAAATGAATTTTTAGATGAATTTAAAGAAGATCAGGAAGAATACCCTAATGTCATATGGAAACAACATGAGTACTCATCTATTCAACAAGCCATTCAACTATTGATCAATGACCCTGCTTGGCCAAAGCTTGCAATGGATGAAATCCAACATGAGATCAATTTTAAAGTACTTGATATTGCTCGCTTTTATCATTTAGACGTCACTCAGCATTTGTTTGATTGGCTGGAGCAATCCCCCACAAACTGTGAAGTGTATCTAGCTATTATGGATACGGATGATCAACAGCATATTAAAAATCTCTGCACATTTGCAGAAGATCATTTATCCTTATCAAATCTTTCAAATGATGAACAAGACTGTCTGCAATTTATTATTCAAGATTTAGAAGAGCACGAAGGCGTGGGACTACCATTGCTTCAAGCTGCTCTTAGATCAGATAATGGAGCTTTACAGTACCAAGCATTAAGTGTTCTTAAAGAGTGGTCTTCTTCATTTTCGCAGCAACCTGCCGTGCAGGAAAGTATTAAACAAATCGTAAATACGACGAAGGATAAAGAGGATCGCCAGCTGGCAAAATCCCTGCTAATGAAATAAAAAGGAATACTATTCTATTTATTTAGTTTGTTTCAACTATGGGTTTGGAATAGGCAGGAGGGTGGGGAACTGCCTTAATAATTTCGTAGTATATCTATAATATAGGGTCCCAGAAGTCAGATTTAAGTTGCCTTTTGGGGTCCTATATTTATAAACTTATTTCTTCTAATAAAAAGTAGGATTAGTATCTTTGCATCGTGGCATTCAGATTATCAGCTATATTTGCTACCCGTGAACCGGCTTCGCCTATTTCCTTTAATACATCTGTGAATTTAATCATTTCCTGGTTATTTCGTTCATTTTGTTCTTTACTTGCTATGCTTGCTGCTAAAATTTCATTGAAACTT
>JAZUQD010000042.1:0-2945 GCA_045605505.1 Pradoshia sp. | reverse complement strand
TTTTCCAAAAGCACTTCTAAAAATAATTTCTGAATCTCTTGATTGCGATATTGTGGATGAATCCCTAAAAAATCAATACTGCCTGAGTTCCTTGAAAATGTCATGGCTCCGATCAAAACATTGTCTTCTTTTAAAGTGAGCGCTCTCTTTTCTTCTATAGCTTTTGTAATCTCATTCAAATAATCCGTTTCATCCATGACCGGATATCCGTCAATCACCAAACGCATCAAATCCATCCAAGCTGGAATATCTTCTACTCTTGCAATGCAGACATCTTCCTTTGTAAAAACTTTGGAAGGGATATTCTTATGCAATACAAATTGGAGCTGCAACGGATAAAAATTTCCTTTGTCCCGATACTGCGCAGGCGGTACTTTATACATGGATTTAAAGGCAGATGAAAATGCTTGCTGGCTTTCATAACCACAGAAAAAAGCAACTTCAATGATCGGTTTAGAGGAAAATACCAATAGCTTTGCAGCTTCTGTCAACTGACGTCGCTGCACATAATCATGAATCGTCATTCCTACCGTATTGGTAAACATACGGTGCAGGTGGTATTTCGAATAATGAACTGCTTCCGACACCTTTTCCAGATCAAGCTTTTCATCAAGATGAGATTCAATATAGTCAATGACTGTCTCTATATTCATAATAAGATTTTCCATTGTTTTCCCCTCCTCTCTGCACAAAATTATAGCAAAGAAACGTGAAGTAGTTTTCATATTTCTTGCTATTTGCAGCTCCAATCACTTTTCAAAAAAGCAGGCAACATAATGATCTACTCATCACATTACCTGCTTGAGATTATTCTGCTGCTTCTAACATATTCTCTATAAATATCCCATAACCCCGTGTGGGATCATTTACCAGGACATGCGTCACCGCGCCAATGAGTTTCCCGTCCTGAATAATGGGGCTGCCGCTCACGAATGATTGTCATTCGGGACAACCGTTCTTAGTACAGAAATTTTCTTCCAGCCATTTAGCCACTCCATCTTCATCATTAGAAGAAATAACCGCTGTAGCATGTTTCTTCAATTCTTCATGTGCGTTTGCCACCGCATAACTCTCATCAGCGATTTGGAACATATCAATATCATTTATACCATCACCAAAAGCAATAAGCTTTTCACAACCTAACATCGTCTGCAATTGCTTTATTGCATTTGACTTAGACGCTTCGATCGGCATAATTTCCAACCATTTATCTTTTGTATAAATATCCGTTTGGAAAACACAGTGATATGTGTCCTTATACTTATTGTACAGTGGTTTTAGTTTTTCTGAATCATCAATGCATGTTATATAAAAAACATTTCCAAGCTTCAGTTCCGCCAGCGAACTCACCGCGTTTGTACGAACATCTCCATTCCGGCTTTCAATAAACTTATTCATACCTTTGGTACATAACTCAGGAACGAACGAGAACTTTTCTGATCCTTTTATATAAGAGTAAACAATTGGATATATATTGTTATTGAACAGATCATCCAATAAAGTAAAAACAGTATCATCAAAATAATTAGCGATCAATATTTCTTCTGTTACATTATCAATCACAAACGCCCCGTTATATACAATCAAAGGGATTTTTGCCTGTATCCCCATTGTTACCTTCTTAGCTGTAATTAGCGAACGTGCCGTAGCGTAGGAAAAAAGCATACCTTTGTCCACTAAGGTATTGATCACTTGATTTGTATAGTCAGAAGTCACTTGATCGCTTCTCAGCAAAGTACCATCTAAATCTGAAACATATAATTTGCTCATACATCTCTCTCCATCAGCTTAGAATGAGTTTATTGTAGCATAGATATCAACAAAAAGACAGGGGCAACCCGCCCCTGCCAAATCATTTATCCAGCTGCGTCCAGCATATTCTCAATAAAAATCCCATACCCTCTCGTCGGGTCGTTGACTAAAACATGCGCCACCGCACCAATCAGTTTCCCATCCTGAATGATCGGGCTGCCGCTCACGAGTGATTGTCATTATGGACAACATTTTTAGAGTCTATTTATCTCACTTTGCAGATTTCTTAAAAATTGTCCCGCATGGGCACCATCCATTTGTGTATGATGAAACTGAAAGGATAGTGGTAAATAATATCGAAATAATTTCCTTCTGTATCTTCCCCAAATGATGAATGGATTATTGAAAATTCCACTGTTCATGCCAACCGCACCATCAATTTCGGTATCAATAATTGCTGAAGTTCCGATCACCATACTATCATTCGATAAATCCCTGTCCTGACAAGTTTCGGCCACTTGTATGGTATATTTTAAATAATCCTGATTGAATTTTTCCAAATTATCCGTATATGAAATATCGCAGGAGCTTACTTCTCCGGTCTTGTTTTTTACAATGGTGTTCACCGCAATACAATCGTACTTTATCAACTTTTCACCAACCGGAAGTATGTAGAATTCTTTTACAGAAACTGCTGCTTTTCCAATACAAAAATCAAGAAGCATATTAAATTTCAGGTGCTTCTTTTTCGATTTTTTAATTAAGTTTGTCACATCCAAAGTTTTGAAAAATGTGACCATTGGATTAGGTGCGCCCATCCAAAGTTCATATGCCGATGCTCTTGATGTATCTTTAGGGTTGACTTCTCTTGCCATTATATTGTTTCCTCCTTATCTGAAGATGAAAAGACAAAGCGCTGTGTCGGATAGCCATATTCTATCAGTAATTCCCGCTCTGCAAAACCAAGGCTTTTCAGCAAATCACGATGCCCAGTATCCGCTTTATCTCCTTCACGATAAGTGGTCATACTGATTTCCTGCCCAGGTAAATAGTTTTCCAAAAGCACTTCTAAAAATAATTTCTGAATCTCTTGATTGCGATATTGTGGATGAATCCCTAAAAAATCAATACTGCCTGAGTTCCTTGAAAATGTCATGGCTCCGATCAAAACATTGTCTTCTTTTAAAGTGAGC